>CAMYJP010000037.1 GCA_947258675.1 uncultured Desulfobulbaceae bacterium
GGTGTAGAATCCATATTTCCTGAGTTGGGAGGGTAACTGAGTGGATCAGGGCCTCCAAGTTCGTCATTGTTGGCCAGATCAGTGGTCGGATCCATATAACTCATAGGAACTCCGCAGGTTTCAGTACCCGGGCAGTCAGCATCGATTGAACATGTTATTGAACGGGAGTCTGAACAGATGTTGAGAACTTCACGAACTTTATGCATATTGGTTGTTAACAGAGGGTCCTTATTTTCGTGGCAATCCAGGCAGTCAGCTAAGACAGTGGTTGGACAAGTGCTACTATGGTTATTTACTTCCAGGCCTATAGGATTGGGCCCCATTGAACTGTGGCAGTCAGAACAGGCAAAAGTCCAGTCGCATGTTGATGGGCAGGTATCATTTCCACCGTCGCAGTTCTGATCAATCCCATCGTTACAATGTTCTGTCGCCTCGGGATTAATGGCAGCAGTCGTGTCGTCACAATCGATTTCAGTGCCGCCAGGGCAGCCTGTATTTCCTCCGGTGCCGTCCCCATAGCCATCTTGGTCAATGTCGACACAGACCAGGCATTCCCCTGAATAATCGACGTTTGAACCAGCAACTGCTGCAGCACAGTCGTTAGGATGGGTCTGTCCGTCACAGCCACAGATCGGATCAAAGAGCAGGTAACAGACTTCCGGCCGGCCGGAACAGAATCCTGTTCCATTGCAATCTCCTGCGGGCTTAGCGCAATAGTACAGGCTGGACCCGCAGTCTATGTTAGTAATGCAGGGGATCTGACAATCAGGATCGTTGTTGTCTGTCAGGTTGTCAAAGTCATTATCTACGCCATCATTGCATACCTCTACGATCAGGTTAGCTCGAATGGAGTAGTCAAATTGATAACCGTCATAGGCAGGTTCGTGAAAGGTCCCAGTCATAGAAAGGAAACTTCCGTCAAAGGTGCCTGTGAACTGGTTCTGGGGAAAAGGGCCGTTGTCCTGGGTGCCTGAAAAATTGAACCCGTCAAAAGTGCCTGGGTAGGATGGAAGAAAAAAACCGAAACCGAAGCTGTAAGGTGGGTTGGTTCCAAGGTCGATATTTTCAAATGAAACGACAGAGCCGTTGACCACCATTCTGAAGGTTCCGTAAACAGTAAGATCCCCCATGCCGCCACCGGAAAGGCCGCCGGATGTATGAATTATGCTGTCTTGAACAGACTCAACAACCCGCAGATAATAGATATCCGCGGCCTGGCATGGCTTTGCTGTAAATAAAAAAGTAAAACAGAATGATACAATCCAGATACAGAATAAACACCACAGCCAATTATACCTCATTTCCCCCCCCTTACTGAAAAATCAGCATTTAACAATTAGACAAAAAAAGAATATTTCAATACTTTCTAATATAAAAGACAAGTCCAAGCAAGCTATCAAAAGCCTCTTATTTTGCTGGTGTTTTGCCTGGTATTTTTTTTTAGGTGTTTGCTTTCACCTGCTCGAGAAAATTTGTACTCTCTTTTTTAATCAATGGTTTTATCCTAGTTTTGAGCTATGAACTGAATGACGAAGGAATTCCAGGTTACGTTCAGTCATCAGTTTCTTTAAATTGCAGATATTCGCTTTGGAAATTTTTTTTTGTTGCAAAAAAAAGGATCATCCTCTCTATAAAAGATGATCCAGTAATTCTATCTAAAAATTTATTATTTTTCATTTACCTACCGCAATTGATTTGATTTCTCATTTGCTAATTAGTTTCCATCTGGAAACGGCCCTTTTAAGCAATTTCTGCGTCAGCCTGCGGAGTTGTTGGTGCGGCGTACCTGAGTACGCCTCCGCGCAACTCCTTGTAATCCTTGAACTTGCTCAGAACTGCTCGTTCTCGAAATGGAAACAACTTAGTGTAGCCATCCGAAAAAAAAAGACTTTCCGGATGAACACTAATTAAAGAAATGAGAGAAACATTTAAATATGATTTTGCAATATTCAAGCCAAAATCTATTTTAGGGTGAATTTGTCAATAATATTGGACTATTAAAGATGTGCTAGAAAATTTTGTTTTCCAAAAAACACAATTACCTTGTGTTTTTTAACCCATATTCTTGTTAAATTGCGTTTTTTGACAAGCTTTTTTAAAGGTTGAATACACTTTTAATGAGCTTTAAATGAAAAAAATTTCGTAAATAAAAAAAGCCGGGGTGAATTGCTAACCCCGGCTTTTTTTATCGGTTTTTGTAGGTAGTTTCAGTTTTCTTTTACGGTGTCGCAATTCCCTCGTAAACGGTAATCATGGTGGGAAGTTCGTACACCAGCACGCCGGCAACCGTATTGGCGCCTGCATCCACTGTAAGCGAGCCGTTTGTCTGCAGATTTAGTGGATTTGTATTTATAGTATTGGGTTGCATAATATGCTTGCCAAATGGTGGAATTGTCGGGGACGATGTACCAAGCACCGTGCCATCAGTGAATTTCAGGGTAATGGTTACTGTTACTGCCACTGCATTAGGATTCAGCAGATGGAGAGTGTTTGAGAAACCGTTTTCTTCAAACACCTGCGGGAATATCATCTTCGACTGAGGTGTGGCTGACTCATAAAAATCTAATCCTTCCACATTTGCAAATTTGATAACATTGGTTGAAGAGAATGTATTTCCGGTGCAAGTGCCGATCATACCACCTTCATATTCACCAACTTCAAAAAATGCGGGGTCGTTGACCCATGCGGTTCCTGAAACTTCATCTGTCTGGTCACAGGTTAATACTCCATCCATTGCAAAGCAAGGCGTTGT
Organism: uncultured Desulfobulbaceae bacterium; assembly: GCA_947258675.1. The sequence continues at coordinate 2,753 of CAMYJP010000037.1, forward strand.
AGTGGATCTCGCACCAGCGGCAATGGTGGTAGGACCGTCGGTAAAGTAGGCAGTTCCTGCATTTCTGTAATAATTGTTAGTACAATCAACACTTTGACTAGCCGCAGGATTTATGCTCGAAATAAAGTTGTTATAGTCGTTATGTCCGTCAAACAGGTATGGATAATACAGTGCTGTTCTTTCGGTACTCGATTCATCAATGCTCATCGCCTCTACAACGGAGCCGACCATCTTTTCATAACGAAGCATTGCGGTTACCGTGTTCTCAGCTGAGTCAGTTGAAATACGTATTGAACCGTTGAAGTCACCGCCAAAAACACTTCTGACTATCTTTTCATATTCACCGTGCCCGGGTATTTCCTGGATATCCGTAACAGTTGGTAAGATGTCATCAATATAGTCAACTGTTACCGTAACCGGTGTTGAGCGGAGATTCTGGATATGGAGGATATTCCCGTATTCCTGAGCTGCATTATCGAAACCAGCTGGGAAGAAGTGGTTTTGCTTGGCAGCCGGGGCTTCGTAAATATCGAATGCTTCATTGTTCGGGGCAATCGAGTTAGTCATTGCGATAATTGGCTTATCCGGTTCCGCTTCAATAATTATGGTACCGTCAAAAGTCTCGACATCTAGAGCTCCGTGCTTAATAAAGTTCGGGGTTTCCACCAGACAGGCATTTGCCGGAATGGTTTTAGCGGCGGTGAAATTTATAGAACCATTACTGTTGTAAAGGACAATGGCCAGATCTACCGTTACCGACGGATCTACTGAACAGAGGGTCAGGAAGTTCAGCCACAATCCGTCCGGGTGGGGACCATCTTTAATGGCCGGAAAGTAAACAGCATTACAGCCGGCGTCAGGATTAACTGCCGGATCAGTGTCATCACAGTCACTATCCTGAAGTACCCATGGGGCTCCCGGGTCGGTACAGGACTGCATGGTTACATCCGGACTACCGAACCCATCCCCGTCTGCATCCTCATAGTAGGTTGTCGTGGTAAGCTTGCCGGGATCGTTGTCACACTCGTCATATGGCGGCGCTGTCGTCGGGGCGCCGGTCACGTAACAACCGTTGGCGTTATCGGCTATATCGACAAATGCGTCACCATCAGCATCCGTGCAGTCTGTGGCCGGTCCTTCCAGGGTCTGAGTCTTGCAGGCATTGCTGCAAGCATCAAAGTCATTGTTATTATTATCATCACATGCTTCATTGCCTTCTACTATGCCATTGCCGCAAAAACTGGGCGGTGGAAATGTCTGCCATACGGCAGTCAGAGGCTTGATGAATCTGGAGTGGCAGGAAGCTGTTCCATCCGTTGGGAAGAAACAGGTGCCGCCATTAGGAGCAGGTGAATATGTGAATGGATTGCTCAGGCCGGTCTGGCTTGTTGTGTTGTACGTTGGAGAGGGTACAACATCAAACTTTCCATTCACATGCAGTGTCGGATCCTGAATGTCCGGGACGGCAAAGGGATAGTCGGCTGCAGTTACAGTAGTAAAATGGCAGTTATTGCAGTCGAATTTGCGAACCAGTACATGTTGGCTGTGGAGATCGTTGTCCGGCACGGCTTTATGACAGTTATTGCACGTGAGACCGTCAGGATCAAGGGTGCTGCCGTCCCAGGCCGGAGACAGGCCTAGCGGTTGGCTGCCAAATATGAGTGATTGTCCTGAGCTGTGACAGTAAATGTTAGAGCAGGTCATCGATCCGTTACCCAGGGTGCCGTCATTTGTTACAGTGGTCAGTGCGGTCTGGTCATAGGACACACCAGCTTGTCCTCTGTAGCTGGTACCTGTGCCATCGTAAATGTCCGGATCATTTGCAGAACTACCATCGTCATAGGGCATGTTGAAATCAATCTGCAGACCGTTTGGATCGTTGATTATCGGCGTGACCGGCATACCGGTGACATGGCAGAAGTCGCACGGGTTTTCATCAGTGCTTCTACCGCTTAACTTCTCTACATGAATTCCATGTAAACCGGATGTCTGTGAACCGGTCGGGGCCGGGGTAAATACCAGTGGATCAGGCGGGAATCCATGGCAGGTGTTGCATGACGGCATAAAGCCCTGGGGATGTTCATGGCAGAAGGCACAATCATCGTCCTTGAAGTGATCGGCGCCGGTTCCGTCGTTCCGCCAGTGGTTTGTCTGGGTGTGGCAGACCTGACAGATTCCGTTAGGCGAGCTGTCAATAAGGCCTGAGCCCGGAGGCACACTGAGCGGGTCTGGTCCACCCAATTCGTCATTCCGGGCAAAAGTGGTAGAATCTGCTATGATAACTGTTCGACCGTCTACCGTGGTTCGGATAAACTGGCCATAGAAGATTTCAAAATTTCCATCCAGATTAATGGGAAATGGATTGGCAGGGTTTGCTATGAATGCGGCAAGGTCGCCCTGAACAGTTATGGAGTTACCGGAGCGGGCGATAATCTCGAAGGAGGTTGTTTTCAGTTCAAAGTTGCAGGTCTCGCCGGTCGGGCAATCAGCGTCCTGGGTGCAGTAGGTTTCTATTGCAGAAGAACAGAAACCGGCCGCATCCGGATAGGTTACGGTATAAATAAGCCCTCTTTCCTGGCCGGTCTTCTGGTCCCATGTTTTCTGGTTCCAGTTCACGGGATCGTTTTCATCCCATTTCGGGTCAATGGAGGTGAAGTTCACTGAGAAGGTGGTATTTCCGCCGTTGACGCTGAAGCCGGTGGTTGGATCAAAGGTTCCGGTGGCCAGCGGCATTTCAGTAAATTTATGTCCGTGGCAGTCTTCACAATTTCTGACCCAGTTACCGAATCTGGTACTGGCGCCGACAGCTTCAAAGGAATGGGTCTGTACTGCAGGTGCGCTGGTTCTGGTATAACCGGAGCCGGTATCGTTAGTGTGGCAGATCTCACATGGTTTTAAAAAATATGGAATAGGGGGAGTGCCTCCTCCCCAGCGATCAAGAATATGGCAATCTTCACAGGCAATGTTATTAGAAACTTCGTTGTGCGGTGCAAGATACGCGCTACTAATCTGCGGTAAAACGAATAAGCCTAAAAAAAATATACTTACGAGAAATAATTGTCTCTTCATACACCCCCTCCTTCATGTTCACATTTATAATTAGTAAAAATCTTCTTAAGTAGAATTGGATAAGACTTGTATTTATTTTTTATAAAGATCTGTAAAGCTCGCTACTTGTATTTGATGATTGTACTGTATCGAGAGGCAAATGTCTTTTATAATTGTATATAAGACAAGGGTTATAAAAATCTTATGAAACCAATACCATCAAGAAAGCCGGGGTAAGTGTTTCCCACCCCGGCTTTCTGCTTTAATTGTAACTCCTTAAAGGTTTACATATATTATTACTGTTCAACACCTTCGTAAACTGTGATCATTAACGATGTTTCATATACCAGGACACCGGTAACCGTATTGGCGCCCGCATCTACTGTCAGAGAGCCGTTGGTCGGCAACGATGCCGGATTTGTGTTTATCGAAGTCGGTTGCATGATATGCTTGCCGAATGGTGGGATTGTCGGTGAAGAGGTGCCTAGCACCGTGCCATCCGTATAATTGAGCGTAATATTTACAGTTATTGGGGCAGCCGTGGGATTCAACAGATGGAGTGTGTTTGAATATGGGGCTACCTCATAAACCTGCGGGAAGATCATCCTCTGCATCGGTCTTGCCGATTCATGGAAGTTGAGTCCTTCAACATTAGCAAATTTTATAACGTTGGTGGTGGATACAACATTTCCTGTACAAGTAGCAGTCATACCACCTTCATATTCACTGGACCAGGAAGTGCCATCTATTTCAGATAAGCCATCACAGGTCACACTACCATCCATCACGAAACATGGTGTTATTGTGCTTCGTGCACCAGGAGCAATGGTAACTGGACCATCCGTGTAGTAGGGCGTTCCGTCATCCAAATAATACTCATACGTACAGTCAATGTTTGCTCCTGAAGGATTCATGGTGGAAATATAGTTGTTATACCCAGTATGCCCGTCATACAGGTAAGGATAGTAGATGGCATTTCTTTCAACAGTTGATTCATAGATGGACATGGATTCAACTGTGGTTCCGGCCATCTTTTCGTAGCGAAGCATTCCGGCGACATTTCCGGTGGCTGTTACACTGATCGAGCCGTTAAAGTCACCGCCAAAAACATTCCTGATAACTTTCTCATATTCACCATTGCCTGGTATCACATAAACGTCGGCAACAGAAGGCAAGGCGTCGTCAATATAGTCAACTGTGACCGTAACCGGAGTTGGTTCGGTATTCTGGATGTGTACTATATTACGGTACCCCGCTGCGGTATTGTCGAAGCCTGCTGGGAAGAAGAGGTTCAGTTTGGGAATCGGCGCCTCGTAAATGTTGAATGCCTGTGGATTGTTGCTCGGTGGTGCTAGTGAGTTGGTCATGCCAACGATCGGTGCACCTGCCTGAACAACCACTGTACCGTTAAAGGTCTCAGTGTCAAGAGCCGCGTGCTTAATCCAGTTAGGAGTCTGGACCAGGCAGCCGTTTATCGGGGTTGTCAAATTTGGATCATTAAAATTTAATGATCCATCGCTGTTATATAGGGTGACGTTCAGAGTAACCGGAACGGATGGATCAACGGCGCAGATGGACAGAAAGTTCAGCCAGAGTCCGTCGGATTGCGGTCCATCCTTAATGGCCGGGAAGTAGGCGGTAGTACCGGCACCCGGAATTGTAGGATCGGTATCATCAGGGTCACCATCCACCGTTACCCAACCAGCACCAGGATCGATACAGGTTGTCTGGCTGTTATTCGGATCACCATATCCGTCGCCATCTTGATCACGATAATATGTCACGGCAGCAAGCTTGCTAGGATCATTATCGCATTCATCGTATGGCGGCGCTGTTGCCGGGGTACCTGCGATGTAGCAACCATTAGCGCTATCAGCTATGTCGATAAATTCGTCACCATCAGCATCAGTACATGGGCCCGGTCCAGGAACACTCTGGGACTCACAACCGTTGCTGCAGGCGTCAAAGTCGTTGTTGTTGCCGTCATCGCATGCTTCCAGGCCATCGACAATACCATTGCCGCAGAAGCCGTTATCGCCAGCATTCGTTGTCCACACCGCCACCAGAGGTTTATTAAATCTGGAGTGACACGAAGTTCCATCTGTTGGGAAGAAGCAGGTGCCGCCACCAGGAGCAGGTTCGTAGGTAAATGGGTTGCTCAGACCGGTCTGGGCTGAGGTGTCATACGTTGGTGAGGGAACAATATCAAAGGTCCCGTTTGCATGCTTGGATTTATCTTTTATGAACGGTATGGCGTTCGGATAATCGGCTGCAGTTGCAGTGTCGAAATGGCAGTAGTTGCAGTCGAACTTTCTGACCAGGACATGTGCCTCATGGAGATCGTTCAGTGGTACTTCCATGTGACAATTATTACAAGTGATTCCATCCGGGTCAAGGGTGGAGCCGTCCCAGGCAAATGATTCACCGACCGGATCAGTACCGAAGATGAGTGATCTACCCGTGCTATGGCAGTAAACAGCGGAGCAGGTCAGGGAGCCGTCACCAATCTGGCCGGTATTGTTGACTAAAGTACCGTTGCTACCGTCATGGTCACCGATATAGGTTACGGTGTTCTGGCCGATATAGGTAGTGGTGGTATTAAATATATCGTAGAATTGCCATTGCAGGTTTCCGAAGGTGTCTACGCTGTTGGCATACGGGATTTTCATGCCAAGATTGTTAGAGCCGTCAATGACTACATTTACCAGCATACCGCCCTGATGACAGATTCCACAGTCATACCCATAGCCGTTTCCGGATTCGCTCGGGCTAGGGACTGCATGGATTTCGTGCATACCGACAGTCTGTGATCCAGTAGCATCGGGAGGCTCAGCGAGACCTTTGTTCGTAGACGTAGGTGGCTCACCATGGCATGTATTACAACCAGCGGAGAAAGCTTCACCGTGAATATGACAGTCAGTACAGACTAACCCGGCATTGTGCCCCTGTAACGAGCCATCCGCACGCCAGTAATTAGTGGCAGTATGGCAGACCTGGCAGATACCGGAACCGTCAACCTGGGTATGTACCAAAGGGTCATTAAAAAGTACGGGAGAGCCGCAGGTAGTTGCACAATCTGCATCTGTTGTGCATGGAACAGATGCATCGTCAGCACAGACACCCATGGTTTCGGTTACATAGTTTACGTTAGTATAGCCGGTGACTGCATCCTGATGATTCTGGTGGCAGTCCCAGCAGTTTCTTTTGTGGGTCAGAACTTTTGCGGCGGAGGGATAGGTTGCGCTTCTGGAACCATCATCATTATGACAGTCGGAGCAGACTTCTTCCGCTCCGGCAGGAGCAGTAGAGTCATTCCTGAGCAGGTTTGGATGGGCCGCTCCCGGTTGATTCCAATCCGGGCCGCCGTGGCACTCTTCACACGCCAGTAAATTGTTTGTCACATGGGTCGGGTCATCGTAATACCCTGCCTGCGCCAGTGCCGTTAATCCCAAAAGAAAAAAGCAGCTTATTACTAGTGTTTTCTTCATGTTCTATCTCCCCACTATTTAATTCTTTAATATACGTTTAAAGCTAAAAAAATATTAATTTCAAAGTAATACAGCCTGTTTGGCCTCATTTCCTAAACTGATTACGCGCAAAAGTATAAAAATAATCGTACAATAAAAGGAAGCAATAATCGGACCAAGTAGTGCCTCAGAATTACTAAAAAAAAACCCTTATAATTGCAATACTTTACAGCCAGGTGGGTTTATAATTTAGACATAATGGGAGCAGTTGTGGGGCTTTTGACCCAAGTTCTGGGGCATATCACATTTTTTGAGCATTAAAAGCCCACATGAATGCTTAGAGCGGTTTTGCCTATTCAGTATACCTATTAATATTCGGTAGATAGGCTAAAGGACTTTAGGATTATTTTACTTTTCCGAACGAAATTTCTTTTCAAATTTCTGCCTGTTTTCTTCAGGAATCGGAATTTTGAACATGGTAATGTCCACTTTTTTCCTTATGTCACCTTTATTTCCTGTGATGGCTATTGCCTCTCCTTGCCCCCCCTTTCCGCCAACTCCTACCGGCGCGTCAATGCCATACTCTCCTTCCGTGCCTGTTGGAGCTGATTTACCATATGTTCCTACATAACTGCCGGCGATTGGTCTGCCCCCACGCAGATTCTGCCTAGCCAGCAAGTAATATGATTTTTCTGCCGGCAGCTTCATATGATATTTGCCTGATTTATCAGTTTTTTCAGAGATATATAAAGGTCGTGCTGCATTAATATCTGATTTGACCAGTATATAGGCATTTTCCAGTGGCTGACCGGTTTCATCCAAAACAGTGCCTTCGACGGTGAAATAATTCTGTACTTCCGGAATGTTTTCAGGTTTTTTACCTTTTACTGTGCCTATGTTAACGGTCTGTTTGGCCGGTATTTCAAAGGTGAGCAAACTGCCATTATCATCAACAATAAAAAAATATTCTTCCCCGGATCGTGGGGGGCCGGCTCCCTGACCTCTGGCCCTGAGCATCGCTCCCATGTTATAGCTGCCTGGGATCAGCTTTACCTTGAAGTTTCCTTCCGCATCGGTTCTGGATACCATTTCCGGAACTCTCCGCAGGTCTCCGTAAGTCGGCGGAGGACCGCTCTTTGTATCAAAAAAGGATACAATAATACCTTCAACAACCGGTTTTCCATCCTTAATGTGGAGTTTTCCTTCCAATATCCCTGCCTTGGCCATAAGATATCCTGGAGGTGCAGCAAGACATGGGGTGGAAAACAACAGAATCAGGATTGTAATCAGTACTCTCATGCTTATCTCCTAAATAATGTTTTTATCCGGAAAGGCTTCCTTTTTTTTAAAAACGGTGAAGATCTTCAGATATGGTTTATGGAGGAATTATTTAACACTTAAAATAAAAGTAAACGTTTAATATTTGAATGTCAATTCAGTTTGCGGGTGAGAAATTAATTTATCAATTATACTTGATAATATCTATTCAAAGAAGATTTTTTTCTGATGGTGAATTATCCTAATGTGATTATAAAAAAAAACTTGGACGGAATTACCCGTCCAAGTTTCTTAAAGGATTGGCCTGTTCTGTTTCTATGTTGTTTATTTATGTGTTTTTATTGTACAGCCTCATAGATCGTCATTGATTGATAAGACTCGATTTCAATACCTGGCCCAGGATCAATGTCTACATCGATTGGCCCGTATTTGTATACAAGGACTCCGGTAATCGGTTGATCTGCAGTTACTGTAAAGAAACCGTTTGATGGGAGAACGCCGTTTGTATTCATGCTGTCCGGCTGCACTGTATATTTCCCCATGGGTGGAATTACCTGGTTATCCGTACCAAGGGAAGTGCCATCAACATAAAACAGTTCCAAGGTAACATTTACCTGGGTGCCGTTTGGATTCTGCAGGTGGAGTTCGTTGGTATAGTTGTCCAGGTTGTCATAAACCTGAGGGAATAAAAGAGAAACTTTCGGCTCGCATGGTTTGTAAAAGTTAAGCCCTTCTACCTGGGGCGTGATGACGTTGACCATTGCGGTTGCATTACCATCACATGAACCAACCATTGATCCTGTGAAATCATGACCATACTCTCCAAACATTGCCCAACTGGGTGTCGTAGTATGTCTGTCATTGGCAGGAATGGTAATTGGGCCTTCGGTAAAATATGGCCCACTCCCTGTATCCCCGCTGTCAAGATACAAATCAAAGGAACAACTACGATTTTGGGTTAGACTTGTATTCATGGTGGCGTAAAAATTATGATTAAAATTGTTTTGATCGAGAATCAGAGGCTCTTCGCCAAAACCATCATAAATGTATGGATAATAAAGTTGGGTCTTCTCACCTGTTGATCCGTAGATATTTACAGCATCAACGATTAGGGTCACATTATCAAACAACATTTTGTTTTTTTCGTAACGCAGCATGCCGGCAACATCTCCGTCTGCTGCAACTCTGATTGTGCCATTAAAATCACCACCAAAGGCATTTCTGACCTCATTTTCATATTCTCCGTAGCCGGGTATCTGATAATTGACAGTGACGGACGGTAAGGCGTCATCAATTAAGTCAATTGTTATGTTAACCGGGGTTGGATTAATGTTTTGAATATTGATGATGTTTTTGTATTGGGCAGCTTCATTGTCAAAAGCTGCCGGGAAAAAGAGATCTCTTAATGGTAAAGGGGCTTCATAGATATTGAATGCATCTACGTTTTGGCCAATGGTATTAGTCATACCTAAGATCGGTTTGTTCGCTCTCACGATAGCTGTTCCTCTAAATAAGGTGTATTGCAGCAATCCATATTTAGCGAAATTTGGCGTAATTGTGTCTCGGCCGTTTGGGTTTATAACCCTGGATGCAACATACCATTCGATCCCATTTTGATCATAGAAATAATAGGTAATGTTTACCGTATCAGATGGATTTTCCGCCTGGATTGTTAAGTAATTACTCCAATCGTTGATACCGTCATACAGCGCTGGGAAGTATACAGCATCAGCTTCTACATCAGATGTGTTTGCATCGCAATCATCATCAATGCCGTTGCCTACTATCTCAAGCTTCGCCTGCTGGAGTATTGGGACATTGGTCCTGATCGTTGGTTACACCGTCGTTATCGTCATCGAGTTGGCTTGCCGAACAACCGTTGGCATCCACCTGTTCACCAGCCGGAGTGTTGGGGCACTGGTCATTACTGTTTGGCACCCCGTCGTTGTCATCGTCCGTACAGGTGGCGTCAACCGCATCAGCGCCGCTGCAGTCTTGATCAATGCCGTCACAAGGCGTATCAGTTGCGCCCGGGTTGATTGTCGGGTCGTTATCGTTACAATCGACATCAGCAGTATATCCGTCACCGTCTCCATCAATCTGGCTTTGTGAACAGCCGTTAGCATCAACAGTTTCGCCGGCCGGGGTATTCGGACACTGGTCAATATCGTTGGTCACGCCGTCGTTGTCATCATCGAGCTGACTCTGGGAGCAGCCGTTTGCGTCTACTGACTCACCTGCCGGAGTGTTGGGGCATTGGTCGGCGCTGTTCGGTACACCGTCATTGTCGTCATCGGTGCAGGTAGCGTCAGTAGCATCAACGCCATCACAGTTTTGGTCAATACCATCGCATGGTATGTCTGTGGCGCCGGGGTTGATTGTTGGATCGTTATCATCGCAATCGACATCAGCGGTGTATCCATCTCCGTCAGCATCGGTGCAGGTGGCATCCGTAGCATCAACACCGTCGCAGTTCTGGTCAATACCATCGCATGGCATGTCTGTAGCGCCTGGATTTATTGTCGGATCGTTATCGTCACAATCGACATCAGCCATGTATCCATCACCGTCGGCATCAATCTGACTCTGTGAACAGCCGTTTGCGTCTACTGTTTCACCTGCGGGGGTGTTAGGACAAAGGTCTTCACTGTTTGGTACCCCGTCACCATCATCATCTGGGCACGTGAGATCATTTCCGTCACAGTCCTGATCAATACCATCACCGCAGATTTCAGGAGCCCCGGTATAAATAGTCGGATCAGTGTCGTGACAGTCAGTATTATCGGGATCACCGTCAGAATCAGAGTCTAAGGGCACAATTACAATATCATCTAGAAAACCACCGGTGGTGTTGTCAATTCCGCCGGCGCTTAGCATTAATGTCCATGGCGATGAAATATTATCAATGTTTAGAACATATGTGTACTGCTCCCATTCTGTCGTTGGGCCGGCTATTCCAGAAACGGATCCTATGAGTACAGGATTAAGAACATCAGGGTCATTAAATGTAAAATAAACAAAGATATCGTTGTCGTTAGGAAGGGAAGTACGGGGGCGATACCAGAATGAAAGTTCGTAGGAACCAAGCCCATCAAAGGTAATATCCTGGATCATAGAACTGTTGGTGTCTTGGTTTTCTAATGAAGTGTGGCTATCAAGCTCTAAGTATAGGAGCGGTGAATGTGCGTTAACCTGATTCCCATCATATTGGACTTCAATTCCCGCATCATTAACGCCAGATCTCCAGCCAGGTATGTTGTCATACACGTCCCAACCTTCATTTGAGGAGTTAAGCTGGTAAAGTTTTAAACCATTAACATTACCTTTCAATTCAGAAGCTGTATCTTCAGCATCTCCGTTAGTAACATAGTTTGCAGCATTAACATTGGCATTAATCGCCAATATTAAGCCGACAACAACAGCTATACATACTATTCCCCTTTTCATTTTCTTCTCCCTTAACTTATTAAATTTCTAAAATTTTGTTGGTATTTAATGAAACTCATATAAATAAAAAAGCCGGGTTCCAGGCCATAAGCGCAACAAAGATTTACTCGTGGTAGCCCGGCTGTCTCTCTAAAAAGAAACCCGCAGCTTTCCGTCACTGCCTTACGACAGGTTTGGCTTTATCATTTTAACCTGTATTAAATCGTGAATAATTCAGGCTAGTGTTAATAGTGGTTTGGGAACTTGCAAGTATTATGCCGCGGCAGGATTATGCCAGGTGCTAAACTCTTTTGTTAGCTAGGATTAGAGATAATTGTTGTCTAAAGGCGTAGGCTTATGAATTTTACGACTTAAATTCTAGTGTTCTAGGGTAAAATAGGCTTATTGGGGGAGGGGTATTTGACCACATGGGTGGGTTATATCACTTATACTTATTAGTCAAATGTATAAAATAGCAATGATATGTATCTGTTGAGAATCATTCCTGTTTATAATCAGTTTTACTTTCCAGTTCAAGCCGCTTGATTCGTAGAAGGATTTCTTCCGTCAGTCTGCGGTTAAAGGAAATAATATCTCCGAGGAGGCCTAAGACCAGCATTTGGAAGCCTACTAGAAAGAGTATTGCAGCAAAAATGAGGGATTGGATATGACCGGCTCCCTCGTTTAACAAATAAAAGTAGAGAAAACGGAGAGAGGGAATTAAACCACCGATAATACACATGCCGCCAACGAAAAAAAAGGCTTTGAGTGGTTGGTACATGGTGTACATACGGATCATTGTGCTCAACTGATATGCCAGGAATTTGGGGATGTTTTTAAACAGTCTTGATTCCCTGGTTTTCGGATTGGTCCGGATAGGGACACTCGTAATGGCCATTTTCTGTCTGCCGGCCTGGATTATTGTTTCAATAGTATAGGAGTAAGGCGAGACAATGTTCATCTGCATGCCGACCTTGCGGCTGAGAGCGCGAAAACCACTAACCGCATCCGGCACATCTGTAGATGATAAGAGGCGAACAACCAGGCTGCCGATCTTCTGAAGCCGTTTTTTTGTATTTGAAAAATGAGGGATGGTATCTGTCTGCCGATCACCAATGACAAATTCGGCTTTCCCAGCCAAGATTGGGGCGATAAGTTTCGGGATGTCTTCGCCTTTGTATTGATTATCACCGTCTGTATTTACAATGATATCTGCTCCTAAACGGAGACAGGCATCAAGACCCACCATGAAGGTTAGCGCAAGGCCCTTGTTGCGGGTATTTCTGATAATGTGATTTACTCCTGTTTGTTTTGCAACTTCAACCGTATTATCAGTGCTGCCATCATCAATAACCAGGATTTCCACATGGTCGATACCTTCAATCTGGCGCGGGATATCCGCAACAGTTTGCGGCAAGGTATGCTCTTCGTTAAAGCAGGGTATCTGGACAATGAGTTTCATGAGGCAGGTGCCGGGTGTCAGGTGTCGAGGTTCAGGTCTCAGGATATAATGCTACGGGGTAAAGTAAAGCCTTAGGAATAAAAGGTCAAAGATAAAAGCATATATCCAACGAGCCATGGAAATGGATCTCAGTCATATCATTATTCTGGAAACAGTCTATATGATATAATTTTCATTTTTGCCAGTCGGAACATAAGTCCTGTAAAAAGGCACCCTAGACCATATTTGGAACTGCGGACAAAGTTGATAGAGGAGGCCTCTGGAAAATATTTAGTGGGGCAGCTTACTTCTGCAATGGTATGGCCGGTCCAGAGGATTTGAGCGAGCATCTGGTTATCAAAAACAAAATCATCCGAGTTTTTTTCAAGAGGCAAATTTTCCACCAGATCTCTGGAGAAGGCCCTAAATCCGGTATGGTATTCGGAAAGTTTTGCGCCAAGCAGAAGATTTTCAGTAAAAGTCAGAAATCTGTTGGCAATATATTTCCACAAAGGCATACCACCTCGTAAGGCATACCCACCTAGGATTCTTGAACCAAGAACACAGTGATACAGGCCGTTACCGATCATGGACGCCATTGCTGGAATCAGTTGAGGGGTATACTGGTAATCTGGATGAACCATGATGATAATGTCACCCCCTTGCTCAAGAGCCAGCTTATAGCAGGATTTCTGGTTGCCCCCATAACCCAGATTCAGTTCATGCAGATGTACAAGGGTCTTTGGTAATTGTCTGGCTATCGCCACAGTGTCGTCTTTACTTTTATCATCGACGACTATGACAAGATCGACGATTTCCTGCGCCATTACTTCATCGTAGGTCTTCTTGATTGTCTGAGCTGCGTTATAGGCGGGCATCACTACTATGATTTTTTTATCTCTATACATGGATATTTGTCGGTATGATTGTTCAGTGCTTTAGCTTTAAAGTGTGGAATTATTTTTTTCCCGGCATAGAAAATGACATGAATCTGATTTTTTCGCAATATCCATACCTTAATAATTAAAATCTAATTTTAGATTCAATGTTCGAGTGTCACTGCTCAAATTAATGTTTAGTTCAGTTAGTAAACAGATTAAGCGTAATATTTTTGGGAAGTTCAAATGAAATATGATACCTTATCTGGTTATTTGATCAGGTTAAATCGATTTTAATGGAGATGGTCCAGGAGATATAGGGCTTGTTTGAAGACAAATCGAAAAAACAGAAAGATTTTCTAATATGTTTTTCTTTGATTGTAGTAATTCTTCTTGCTTACTGGCAAGTGGCTGGACACGACTTTGTTCATTATGAT
>CAMYJP010000038.1 GCA_947258675.1 uncultured Desulfobulbaceae bacterium
AGCTCCTCGCAGCAGATAAGCACCCTGAAGGGCATAAACTTCGACTTCGAGCTACGAGGAATGCGCTCACTGTTCAGTTCAAGTTTATCGAATTGACCGTCATGCGGGTCTGAATCGGAATTCTAATACACATAACTCGATGGCATTTTTTAATCTTCTATAAAGTACAGCGGATCGGATGCACACTCAGCTTCTATCAATCATCAGTCTGCAAATATGGTATTCAGCGGAAAAATGAAACAGAATGAGAATTTCTATCATAGTATATCAATTCGGCAGCAGTAACTATAAATATCCAACAATCGGAAGTCAAACGGAATCACTTTAAGTTTCCTTAACATTGTTGGTAGACATGAACTGTCTCACTTTACTCTTGCAAGTTGGATTTTTGTTGGTATGTTACCAAACGGTTTTTTCGAATTATTGAAGAATGCTTTGGCAGTTTTTGTAATACTAACTGAATATCTCTTTGTATTTTTTAATAAAAATCTGATTCATTCCGCAAAACAAAAAAAGGCGGCTCACCAGGGAAGTCGTAAGTTTCCCGACTACCGCATCATCGCCAGTCCAACACGGGAAACCATAGCTGAAAAGAATCTTTTTCGGAGTCTCTCTGCGGTCTCTAACTTATATGTCTGATGCTCACATCAGCTCGTTGGATCCAGTAATTATACTTGGTGAGATCTCCGGTTTACTGTATATTCAGTGCACCTGAATTGTAAAGTATCCGGTAAGTTTAAGTCTGAAAAAAGGAGAATTAAAATGGATTACCGGGCAACTCTGAACCTGCCCCAGACAAAATTCAAGATGAAGGCGAATCTTTCACAGAAAGAGCCTGAATTTCTTAAAAAGTGGCAAAAAGAAGGCCTATATAACCGGGTGCAGGCAGCGTCTGCAAATCGGCCTGTTTATATTCTTCATGATGGTCCCCCTTATGCAAATGGACATATACACTTAGGCACTGCTTTTAACAAGGTGTTGAAGGATATAATTCTAAAGTCTAAACGTATGGCCGGTTTCAATGCCCCTTATGTTCCAGGTTGGGATTGTCATGGCTTGCCAATCGAACATAACGTAGATAAAGAGTTGGGGCCTAAAAAAAAGGAGATGTCAAAGCTGTCCATCCGTGGAGCCTGCCGAAAATATGCAGGAAAATGGATAAAGATCCAGAAAGAGGAATTCAAACGTCTGGGAGTGCTTGGAGACTGGGACAATCCCTACCTTACAATAAATAATGGATATGAAACCACCATTGCCAGGGAATTTAACAGGTTTCTCCTCTCAGGGGGAGTGATAAAAAGTAAAAAACCGGTGTACTGGTGCTCTTCTTGTCATACTGCTCTGGCAGAGGCGGAGGTAGAATATTTTGATCATGCTTCGCCATCAATTTATGTAAAATTTAAGGTTGAAGGCGCGTTGGATGATGTGATACCTGAACTTGCTGTTGATGAACTGGAAGGAAAACAGCTCTATGCAATGATCTGGACAACCACCCCCTGGACTCTACCTGCAAACCTGGGAATAGCTTTGCATCCCGATTATGACTATGCTGCAGTTGAAGTTAATAATGAAATTTGGATTCTGGCAGAGGGCTTAATGGAACAAGTTTTGACCGATGTTGGAATTACCGAGTATCGCAAAATTACTACTTTTTCAGCCAAACTGCTTGAAGGCCGAAAGGCCAGACATCCACTGATGGAACGTGAGTCTCTGTTTATTCTGGCCCCCTATGTTACTCTGGAAGCCGGCACCGGCTGTGTTCATACTGCACCGGGACATGGTCGTGAAGATTATCAGAGCGGCTTAAATTATAACTTGCCTATTTATTCACCGGTGGACAGTGACGGACGATTTACTTCAGAGGCAGGTCCATACAAAGGTATGTTTATTCTTGATGCAAACCGCGTCATAAATGAAGATCTTAACAAAAAAGAAGCCTTGGTCAATGAATCCGCTATAACGCATAGTTATCCGCATTGCTGGCGTTGCAAGCAACCGGTGATTTTCAGGGCAACTGAACAGTGGTTTATCTCCATGTCTGAGAATGATTTACGTTCAAAGGCACTGGAGGCAATTAAGCAGGTAGTATGGACGCCTAAATGGGGTATGGAAAGAATCTACGGTATGGTCGAGTCAAGACCCGACTGGTGCCTTTCCAGGCAGCGAGCTTGGGGTGTTCCTTTGACTGTTTTGTTATGCAAAGAGTGTAATGAACCCATTAAGGATGAGAAGCTTGTTTCCAGGATTGTCGATCTTTTTGAAAAAGAAGGGGCCGACGCGTGGTTTAAATATGAAATTACTGATTTTATAGATGGAGATACCTGTTGCGCAAATTGCGGAGGTTCTGACTTTGAGAAGGAAGAGGATATTTTGGATGTTTGGTTTGACTCAGGGGTCAGCTATGCAGCAGTATTGGAGGAGAGGTCCGAACTTCAAGCGCCGGCTGATCTTTATCTGGAAGGAAGCGATCAGCACCGCGGATGGTTTCAGAGTTCCTTGCTTGCTGCCGTAGGAACCAGAGGGACAGCTCCATATAAAGGAGTGCTGACCCACGGTTTTGTGGTAGATGGTCAAGGCAAGAAAATGTCAAAGAGTATCGGGAATGTTATTGCTCCGGAAGAAATAATAAAAAAGTATGGAGCGGAGATTCTGCGATTATGGGTTGCAAGTGAAGATTACCGTGATGATATCAAAATATCTGACGGTATTCTCAAACAGCTGTCAGATGCCTATCGTAAAATGAGAAATACTATTCGATATATGCTGGGCAATTTATCTGACTTTGATCCGACCGAGGACCAGGTCCCTTATGAAAGCCTGACAGAACTGGACCAATGGGCTCTGCACCAATTTGAATTATTGAAAGAAAAGGCGATTAACGCGTATGAGAACTTTGAGTTTCATACAATTTTTCATGGGCTTTACACTTTCTGTGGAGTGACGATGAGCGCTTTTTATCTCGATATTATTAAGGACCGGCTCTATACAGAGCCAGGCTCTTCAACATCAAGAAGGGGAACTCAGACCGTACTTTATGAAATTCTTGACGGAATGCTGCGTATCATGGCGCCGATAATGAGTTTTACTGCGGCTGAAGCCTGGGAATATCTTCCTCCTGACAAGGATCGTGAAACCGATGCAGTATTGGCCAAGTTCCCTCAACAAAAAGGTGATCTGATTAATGATGCATTAAATGCAAAGTGGAAACAATTGCTGGCTGTTAGGGCGGAAATTACCAAGGCGCTGGAATTGGCAAGACAGGATAAAGTTATAGGGCATCCCCTTGAGGCTCATGTCATGATAGAAGTAAAGGGAGATCTTAAAGAGTTCTTGAAAGATAAATGGAAAACATTGAAAGTTATTTCAATTGTGTCTGGACTGGAGCCGGTAGAAAATATTGGATCAGAAAGCAATGGTAAGAATGAAATTTATAAAAGTGAGGTTCTGGAAGGAGTAACAGTATTAGTTCGTCCTTCTGAAGATGAAAAATGTGAGCGATGCTGGCTTCGTGTTAATACAGTAGGTGACGATTCCGGCCACCCCCAACTATGTGATCGATGTGTGACCGTAGTGGCCGAGATATAAATGAATATCAATGAAATAAATGGCTTAGCGATTTATGATTACTTAAAGAATTAAAGGTTGCCAATTGGGAATTAGGGAAATTTTTCTTTTTTTTATAATAGCGAGTGTTGTGGTTATCGATCAGTTGACCAAACTGTGGATCATGGCATCTTTTCAGCTATATGAGCATTATGTTATCATCCCCGATTTTTTTAATCTGGTTTATATCACTAATACAGGCGCGGCATTTGGTTTTCTGGCCGGAGATCAAACAACCTGGCGTCAGGTGTTTTTCGTAACTGTTGCGATTATCGCTTTAATCGTCATCACGATTATGTACAGACATGTAAGGGATAGGGGAAAGCTTTTTGTCACATCACTCGGCCTAATAGCCGGTGGAGCAATCGGCAATTTAATCGACAGGGTGCGTTTTGGCGCTGTGGTGGATTTTTTGGATTTTTATATAAAGAGCTATCACTGGCCTGCATTTAATATCGCCGATTCTGCAATTTCTGTTGGGGTAGGGTTATTTTTGCTGGCAAGCGTTTTTGACTCTGATTCCAGCCGTACAGTGAGGGTTGAGGCTAAATAGTTTCAACTCTGTACTGTGGTTCTTGAGGATTTGTAATGTCTACTAATCAAAAAATAGCAGTGCTGTTTCCCGGGCAGGGTTCTCAATTTATCGGGATGGGCAGAGAGTTTTTGGAAATTGATCAGGAAGCCCGCCAGTTGATGGAAACAGCTGAAGCGGTATGCGGATTTCCAATTAAGAAGCTTTGCCTGGAAGGGCCAATGGAAGAATTGACCAGGGCAATTCATTTACAACCAGCCCTGACAGTAGTTAATCTCATGTGTTGGCTGGTTTTGAAAAAACATGGGATTAAACCGAATTACTTTGCAGGTCACAGTCTCGGAGAATACAGCGCTCTGTGTGCTGCAGGTGTTCTTACACCATCTGTTACCCTGGCTCTTGTGGCAGAGAGAGGTAGGCTTATGGAAAGGGAAGGGCTGAAAAATCCGGGTGGAATGCTGGCTGTAATTGGACTGACCTTTGATGAAGTTCAGAACATTATTGATGCACTTCCCAAGCCGGGTATCGTTACCCCGGCCAATCATAATTCCGAGAAACAGATAGTAATCTCAGGAGAGCACGATGCATTGAAGTTGGCTGGTGAAGTTATGGCGCAAAAAGGTGCCAGGGCAATTCCAATTCAAGTCAGTGTTGCCAACCATAGCCCTCTGGTAAAAGATGCTGTGCCTGATTTCAAAATTTTCATGAATGATATACATTTCAGGCCTCCATCTGTTCCTGTATTTTTTAATACCACTGCGGAACAGGAAAACAATCCTGAGATGATCAAAGATATAATGGCGAGACAGATAGCTTCTCGAGTGCGATGGTATGATATTATTTGTAAGCTCGTAGCTCGCGAAACTCGTATATTTATTGAGGTTGGCCCCAAAACTATACTCACCGGACTATTAAAAAAAATCCTGCCAAAAGATTATGAGTGTCAGCGATTTCAGATAGATTCTCCTGCATCTCTTGAACGATGTCTTGAGGAATTGAATTGAACAAGATGAATCTGCTCAAAGCTGCACTGATATGAATCATTTGCATTCTGCTGCATTGATTAGTTTGTGTTCATCAATAGACATTATTTATTAGCTTTTGTTCTCTACCAAATAATTGATTGATTCGTAAAAAGACATCCCGCGCGGCAGCAATGCTTGACATTTTATGCTATCTCAATTAATTTTCATAGGTTTATAGTCGCTGCCTTTCAGTATTAAGGCAAAGCTAATATAGAATTACTTATTTTTTTAATTTTTAATATTTATTTCAAGTATTTATTGCGTGATAGTGAACAGCTATGTTTGAAAGTTTAACTGATCGTCTTAATAAAGTTTTCAAGGATTTGCGTGGGCATGGCACCCTTTCTGAGGGAAATATCCAGGACGCTCTGCGTGAAGTCAGGATGGCACTCCTTGAAGCAGACGTTAATTATAAAGTCGTAAAAGACTTTATAAGCACGATCGCTGAACGATCTGTTGGTCGGGAAGTACATGATAGTTTGTCACCAGGTCAACAGGTGATAAAAATCGTCCATGAAGAGCTTGTTTCTCTCCTTGGTGGAGTAGCGGAACCACTGAAGTTGGATGGCCAGCAGCCAGTGGTAATCATGATGGTGGGGCTTCAGGGATCCGGAAAAACGACCACCGCTGCAAAGCTCGCACAACTGCTGAAAAGTAAAGGGCGTCGACCTTATTTGGTGCCTGCAGATGTTTACCGTCCGGCCGCTATTGAGCAGCTGAAAGTTCTGGCTGGTACTATAGATGTAGAGGTCTTTTCTTCAGATGCTCAAGAAAGTCCGGTTGTTATTTGCAAGAAAGCAATGGCCGAGTGTGGGCAGCTTGATTTGGATACCATTATTATTGATACGGCCGGGCGATTGCACGTTGATCTCGAATTAATGGATGAACTGCAGCAGATAAAAAAAGCTCTCCAGCCAGCTGAGATACTTTTCGTTGCAGATGCAATGACCGGTCAGGATGCTGTAACTGTTGCTGATAAATTTAATCAAGATCTTGATATTTCGGGCGTTGTTCTGACGAAAATGGAAGGTGATGCCCGCGGTGGCGCGGCGCTGTCCATAAAAAATGTGGCCGGTCGACCTATTAAATACGTGGGTGTGGGGGAAGGGTTGGATGCACTGGAGGTATTCCATCCTGATCGTGTTGCTTCACGCATCCTGGGAATGGGAGATGTCCTCACTCTCATTGAGAAGGCTGAAGCAGTTGTTGACAAAAAGAAAGCCGATAAACTGGCCCAGAAAATCCGTAAAAACGCCTTTACTCTGGAAGATTTTTTTGATCAAATTCAGCAGATTAAGAAGATGGGCAGTTTGGAACAGATTATGGGCATGGTTCCCGGGCTTAATAAAATCAAACAGCTGAAAAATGCACCTAAACCTGATGAGAGCGAATTAGTTCGGACAGAAGCGATTATCAGTTCCATGACTCTTGTGGAGCGACGGAATTATAAAGTTATAAATGCCAGTCGCCGTCAAAGAATTGCCGGTGGAAGTGGAACATCTGTCCAAGATGTTAACCGGGTTTTAAAAAGTTATGCTCAGATGTTGAAGATGATGAAAAAGTTTCAGGGCGGACCTGGAATTATGGGAGGACGGAAAAGACGAAAGTTACCCAAAGGGCTGGCAAGATAATTTAAGATTTGGGGCGGCAGAGAACATTGCATAGGCACTATGGCTACTCAAGCGGACCTCAATAATAGTGGATACGCTAAAATATTATAGTAATCAGGAGGAAATCCAGAAAATGGCAGTTAAGATTCGTTTAACCAGATTGGGAAGAAAAAAAGTCCCGTTTTATCGCATAATCGTCGCGGATATCGAAGCAAAACGGGATGGGAAGTTTCTTGATATTCTCGGAACGTATGATCCGAATCAGGATCCGGCCGAGGTAAAAATAAACGGAGAAAAGTTGCAATCTTGGCTTTCAAAGGGAGCCAAACCTACAACAACGGTTAAAAGTTTAATAAAAAAACATAATGCTTCTGTGCAAGAAGCTGCCGGAGAATGAAAGTAGGTTGATATGAAAGAATTGATTCGTTATATCGCTACATCTTTGGTTGATCAGCCTGATGCCGTTCAAGTAAACGAGATTGAGCAGGATGATGATACAGTCGTTATAGAATTGACGGTAGCAAAAGAGGATCTCGGTAAAGTAATTGGGAAGCAGGGCAGAACTGCCAGGGCAATGCGAGCTTTATTGACCGCTGTTGCCGGTAAGGCCAACAAACGTTCCAGGCTTGAGATCATGGAATAGAATGTCCCATGACAGAAATAAAACGACATATACTCCAGGAAAAGAGTATGTGGTTGTTGGCAAGATTATAAAGCTGCATGGGGTCAGAGGAGAGGTTAAAGTCTTAGCCTACTCAGGATCTGCTGAAAATTTCTCATCATATCATACTGTTGTTATCGTAGATCAGAGGAGTGGTCAATTGCTATCGCTGACGATAACGCGAAGCCGAGATCTTGGCAAAACGGCAATTCTCCAATTTGATGAGATCACGAACAGAGAAGAATCTGCGCAATTAATCGGCTCTAAACTTTGGTTACATAAAAGTGATTTCCCGCAACTGGCATCAAGTGAATATTATTGGTTCGATTTGGAGGGAATGGATGTCTGGACAGATGAGGGAGTTCAGCTTGGAGTTGTTGAATCAATATTTAACACAAAGGCTCATGACATCCTGGTGGTCAGGGGAGAAGGCAAAGAGTATCTGATTCCGGTACGAGATGAGATTATACAGGATATTGATCATGAATTGAGGAGGGTGGTTATTTCTTCTACCGCAGAGTTTACTTGATTTAAACAACTGAAAGCCGTTTTGGGAGAATGTAACGAGAAAAGAAAGGGCGAACGTTTTCGATCTTGAACAGGAAACTTTGATTTAACATGCGATTTGATATTCTGACCATTTTCCCTTTCCTTCTTAACTCGCCTCTGCAGGAAGGGATAATTCGTCGGGCCCTGGAGGATCGGAAAATTGCGGTGCATGTCCATAATCTCAGGGATTTTACTAACGATAAGCACGCTACAACAGATGACAGGCCCTTTGGCGGTGGAGAAGGTATGGTAATGAAGCCGGAGCCGATTGCTGCAGCTTTGCAGCATATTGACCAGCAACATCCTGGAGGAAGAAGAATTTTATTGTCACCCCAAGGGCGTCCGTATTCACAGGCTATCGCAGAGGAATTTGCAGAGCAGGGGCATCTTATCTTTATCTGCGGCAGGTATGAAGGTGTTGATGAACGAATACGACAACTTTATGTTGATGATGAGATTTCCATAGGTGATTATGTGCTTACTGGCGGTGAATTGGCAGCTATGGTACTGGTGGATTCGGTTACTCGTCTGCTTCCAGACGTACTTGGATGTGCCGACTCCGCGGCATTTGATACATTCAGCAGGGGATTATTGAAAAATTCGCAGTTTACAAGACCACGTGTATTTGAGAATTTTGAAGTCCCGCAGGTTCTGTTGACCGGTGATCATGAGGCTATAGCGGAATGGCGGTTCATAAACTCTGTGCGGCTTACTCTAGATAGAAGACCAGATCTTATTGCAGGAGTGAGGTTCAATAAAAAAGAACTTGAAATATTAGAAGAGAATGGGCTGCTGACTGCAGTGAAAAAGTATAATGCTGGTGTCGAACTGAGTCATGAACGACATTAGCAAGAGAAACGGCGGACCCGGATCGATTGGAGTTGATCTGGCCCTCGTTCATTATCCGGTTGTCAATAAAAACAAGGATACAATTGGGTCTGCCATTACTAATCTTGATCTTCATGATATTGCAAGGGCGGCTCGTACATACGGTGTTGATACATTATATATGGTGACACCATATAGGGATCAGCACCGACTGATTGAGGAGATATTACAACACTGGTTCGAAGGACACGGAGCCAGGTATAACAGTAAAAGAGGAGAAGCTCTTGCGCTGGTTCGGGTTTGTACAGACCTTACTGAGCTATATACAGTTGTTACAAATAAATGGGGGGAAAAGCCCAAAATTTTAATTACCAGTGCGGGGCAGCAAGGGGATACGTGGCCGTATTCCAAGGTTCGGCGGGATATTTTATCCGGCGGACGTTTTTTAATTCTTTTCGGTACAGGTTGGGGATTAGCCCCAGAGGCAATGAAGTCGGCGGATGGTGCTTTACCACCTTTAAAGGGTCTTGATGCGTATAATCATCTTTCCGTAAGGTCAGCGGCAGCAATTATCTTGGACCGTTTGCTTGGGGAAAGAGAATCTGTAAAGGTTTAAATTTATGTAATTAGAAAAAGCATGTATAAAACGGATGGTATGGAGGCATCCATCGATATCGGTAACGACATTTTATCAATAATTGTTATGTCGTTCATGAGAATCGAAAATAGGAAGTTATGAACAAGAATGTAATTGATCAGATTGAAAAGGAACAAATGCGATACGATATTCCTGATTTCAGGGTCGGTGATAATGTAAAGGTGCATATAAGAATTATCGAAGGTGATAAGGAACGAATTCAGATATTTGAAGGAGTGGTTATACGTCGAAAAAATGGTGGAATGGGCGCATCCTATACAGTTAGAAAAATTACCCATGGCATCGGTGTAGAAAAAACTTTTCCACTGCATTCTCCCCGAGTTGAAAAAGTAGAGATTGCTTCAAGAGGAAAAGTCCGACGTGCAAAATTATATTATCTGCGAGAGTTACGTGGTAAGAAAGCTCGTATAAAGGAAAAAGGGTATCAACAGAAATAACGATTTTGCGAGGATAAATGGATGGGTCAAAAAAAATTGTGGCCTGATCCGAAAACCGATACTCTGGCATTTGAAAAAGATCTGCAACTGAAGGGATATCAAAACGTTGCCGGTCTTGATGAGGTGGGCAGAGGACCTCTTGCCGGGCCAGTAGTCGCTGCATGTGTCGTTTTACCATCCAAATGTGAACACAGTGTCTTTGTAGATTCAAAAAAAATAAACCACATCACGCGTCAGCGGCTTTTTGAAGAGTTACAAAGCATCGGTGCGGTAATCGGTGTAGGTGTGGTGAGTGAGAGGGAGATTGAGCAGCTTAACATTCTTACAGCCTCCTTATTCGCCATGGAAAAAGCGATTAACTCCTCAAACATCTGCCCCGATTATCTTCTTGTCGACGGAAACCAACCTGTCCCCACCTCCCTCCCTCAACAAACCCTGATCAAAGGGGAATCGAAAAGTGCTTCCATTGGTGCAGCTTCCATAGTTGCTAAGGTTTTCCGAGACAAATTAATGGAGAATTACCATCACCTATTTCCTGTCTATAATTTTATTAAAAATAAGGGATATCCAACTTTGGAACACCGTGAGGCTATCAAACAGCATGGTCCGTGTACTATTCATCGTCAGACTTTTAAAGGGGTGCGTGAGTTTGTTACCCAGTCTTTTCAAGATGATTGCCAACAAGATCAGCAGGGTTTTAGGCTATTTTCTCAGTTTTAATTCTGTCAAAACTTTTACAGTCATTTCTCATCTAACTTGTTTTATCTTCATAAGTATTAATTAAATGGTTTCCAGTTTTCCGTGGATGTAATTGAATATGACTGTAAAGAGAACGAATCTAGGAAGATTAGGAGAAAAAATTGCCTTATTATTTTTGAAAGATGTTGGGTATTCTATCTTAGAGCATAATTATCGAACTCGTCTGGGGGAAATAGATATTATTGCTGAAGATTCGGGCACCCTTGTTTTTGTAGAAGTAAAAACCAGAGTCGGCGCTACTTTCGGCCATCCATACGATGCTGTTACTCCTAAGAAACAGATGCAAATGTCTAAGGTGGCCCTAGGCTATATTGTTGAAAATGATGGCCATAAGATGGATGCCCGTTTTGATGTAGTAGGGATCTCCTTTGATAAAGGCTGCAACCCGTCAGCCAGAAATGCTAAAGTTGAAATTTTAAAGAATGCTTTTGATCTTTCTTATGGGCTGAAATAGGAAGATGAATCATGACGGATGAATCAAAATCCTCCAACCCTTCTGGATCGACTTCTTTTATTGATAGGACATTAAAGGCAATAGGCATTACAATGGGTTGTCCTGTTGGTATTGGTCCTGAAATTGTCCTGCGGTTTTTCATGGATTTAAAAAAACGGTCAGAATTTTTTCCTGTAGTGCTGGGTGACATGAACGTTCTTACTCGTTGTGCCAGTGAATTGAAAATCGATGCCCATATAGTACCCTGGCACCCCGGAGAAGATGATGAGGTTATGCATCCCGGGACTGTGCCGGTACTTTCTCTTACAAAACTGGATCAAACAAATTTGTGCTGGGGAAAGCCGACAGAAGAGACTGGGCTTGCCATGGCTACCTATATACAAGAGGCAATGAATCTCCTTAATGAGAAAGAAATTGCTGCCATGGTAACATGTCCGATATCCAAAGACGCTTTAAATCTGGCTGGGTTTCGTTATCCGGGGCACACAGAGATGCTGGCAGCTCTCTGTCAATCATCTGATTATGCGATGATGATGGCGGGAGCTAAGCTTCGTGTAACTCTGGTTACTATTCATACACCTTTGATGGAGGTGCCAGTTCAAATAAAGACAGAGGAGGTATATCGCCTTATCCACCTTACAACATCCGCATTGATGGATGACTTTGGAATCAGTTCACCCCGTGTTGCGGTTGCAGGGCTTAATCCTCATTCTGGAGAAAATAGTCTTTTTGGCAACGAAGAAAAGCAAGAAATCTGCCCTGCCATAGCCAAAGCAAAATTGGCTGGTTGGGATGTTAGTGGGCCATGGCCGCCTGATACTGTATTCTATAAAGCCTTACAAGGGGGATTTGATGCAGTGGTCTGCATGTATCATGATCAGGGGCTGATCCCATTTAAACTGATACATTTCGAAGATGGAGTAAATGTAACTTTGGGTCTGCCCATAGTAAGAACTTCTGTTGATCATGGAACAGCATATGATATCGCCGGGAAGGGGGCTGCCAATCCGGCCAGTCTTGCAGCGGCTTACAATCTAGCTGAAGAAATAGTGGAGAACAGAAAAAAAATAAAACGGTAACGCAAAAATCTTGCGTAAATTCACACAAGAATATTTTAGTTTCAAGGATCTTGATAAAGCAGAAAAGTTGGAACTGTTACTGTTTTAGCAACAAACTTCAGGAAATTCAATGGCGGTTAAGGATACCTCAATACCAATCCAGAAAGGGATATTAGTTGCCTTTGAAGGCATAGACGGCAGTGGTAAATCCACTCAGATACAATTGCTGGCAGACGAATTATCCGGAAGGGGATACAATGTTGTTACAACCCGTGAGCCGACTGATGGGCCAATTGGTTTAAAGATCAGAGAATTATATCATAGCAGAGAAGAGGTTTCAAAGGAGGAAGAGTTGGATCTTTTTTTGGAAGACAGAAAGCAGCATGTGGAAAAAGTAATTAAACCGGCATTAAAGGCAGGACGAATAGTACTCACAGACCGTTACTATTTTTCAACAGCGGCATATCAGGGTGCTGCTGGTCTTGACCCTGAGGATATTATTAAAAAAAATGAATTATTCGCTCCGATCCCTGATCTGGTTTTAATTCTAAAGACACGGCCCGAATTAGGAATAAATCGTATTCAAACATTACGTGGCCAAAAGCTTAATGCTTTTGAACAGGAGACAGAACTGCAGAAGGTTGCTGGAGTTTTTGATAAACTGGACCGTGGTTATGTCAAACATATTGACGGTTCAGAATCTATTGATAAAGTGAAGAAAACTATTTTTCAACATATTGAAGAATTGCTGGGAAGGAAAAATCGGAGCAGTGCTTAAATGTGTCCGTTCCGCCAATCACTAGTAAAGGTAATCTAATGAAGCGAATTTATTTGATGCTGGGTATTTGTCTGACAGCATTCTGTTTATCCTGTTCACCTCAAGGAACCGTAACTAAAATGATGCAGCCGGTGGCGGAAGAACAGGAAACGGTAATAGACCGTGGCTGTGCATATTTTTATTTTTTGTGGGGAAAGGCCGCTGAAAACGATCTTCGATACGAGGAGGCCCTTCATGCCTATGAAAAAGTTCTGGTTTGTGATCCTGACACAGAGTATGTGATTTTGGAAATTGCTATACTTTTAATCAAAATGAATAGACAACTGGAAGCTGTTGACTGGTTGGATAAAGTGATTAAAAAAAATCCGTCTGATACGGAAAATAGATTTCTTTTAGCAAAATTATATACAAGTATGGGCGATATTGAGAAAGCGGCTGAGGTTTATAATGAAATTCTGGCCATAAAAGAGGATCAGCAGACGCTATTGATGCTGGGCTCGCTTTATGCCCAAAATGGAGATTATGAAAAAGCAAAAGAGCTTCTGGAAAGGATGGTTAAATTAAATCCGGAATCGTATATGGGGCATTATTATCTGGCTCGTATATACAGGGAAGTACGATTATTTTCGAGGGCGATTAAATTTTATGAAAAAGCATTGAACATTGCCTGGTCTAACAGGATGGCATTGGAAGTGTCTGAACTTTACGAACAGGAAGAACTTTATGAAAAGGCTATAAATCTATATCAGAGAGTACTTGAGGAAGATGATACTAATGAAATGGCCAAAACAAAATTAATCAATCTATTTTTGAAAACTGAAGAGACTGAACTGGCGCTTAAAGAATTGCAGGAACTGCAAATATTTGCTTCTGATCCGGAAGCTGTAAACTATACAATCAGCCGTATATTACTATCAAGGGAACAATATGATGATGCAATATCACTTTTATCGTCAATGCTTAAGGAGGATAAAGATGCTAATCAGGCACGATATCTTTTGGCTCTTGCCTATTACCAACAGGGAGAAATGCGGAGAGCCAAGGAACTGGTAGGTCTGATTCCGCCTGAAGCGGAAGAATTTGAAGACGGGATTTTGCTTCATGTAAGAATACTTAAATCTGAAGAGCAGTCCAAAGAGGCAACTGAGATTTTGGAAGAGCTGTTAAAATCAGAGAACACCAGAAAAATGCGCTTTTACATTATGCTTACCGCATTATATAAGGAATTAGACCAGGTTGGTATGGCTTTGGAATTGTTTTCTGAGGCCCATGTTATCTATCCTGAAAATCCGGAACTATACTTTGAGCACGCCATTTTCCTCGAGCGCATAGGGGAACAGGATCAAGCCATGGAAAAGATGCAGGAGTTACTGAAGATTGACCCCGATAATGCTGCAGCTTTGAATTATGTCGGATATACTTGGGCGGATAAGGGTGTAAATCTGGAAGAGGCTCTGCAAAATATCAGAAAAGCGGTGGCTCTTAGACCGGAAGATGGTTTTATCAGAGACAGTTTGGGGTGGGTATATTTTCGACTTGGTAATATAAAACAAGCTGTTTCGGAATTGGAAAAGGCATTGGAACTGGTTACTGGTGATCCTATTATTTATGAACACATGGGTGATGTCTACCTTAAGGCTGGAGAACCTCAAAAAGCGATTGAGGCCTACAAGAAAGCCCTTGAACGTCATGATGAAGAGAAAAAGGAAGGGGTTGAACAAAAAATAAAAGAAATTCAAAAAGGGGATTAAGAGTGAGAAGCAAGCTCATGCTTCTTTTATTGCTCTTTTTTATTTTTCTTCATGGTTGTGCGAGTCGTACAACACAGATTCCGTATATTTCCGAACCGCAATCGCAGCCGGTTGTAGAGAGTTTTTACGATATGCTCACCATCCAGCAGAATTGCGGATGCTGTCTTGATGCAGAGGCAGATGTGACTCTGTCGGTTTCCAGATGGCTTGGTAACAGAACGGCCATTCTTACCGGATATCTTCAGGTTATGGCGCCGTCATTTTTAAAATTTGTCGGGGTTGATCCTCTTGGCCAACCACAGATTCTCCTCGTAACCGATGGTGATACCTTCCACTGGGTGGTGGTTCCGGATGCAACCGGTTATCATGGAAAAGTAACTGCCAGAACTTTTCAGAAGTATTCCCCAGTGGGAATTAACCTCCTAGGCTTTTTTTATTTATTTACTGGAAGAATTCATTCTGATTCTATTGAAATATTGGGAGTCAAGGAGGAACCAGAAAAGGATGAGTATTGGCTGGATTTTCTTTCGGAACAAGGAACCCTTAGAAACAGTATACTTTTTGATTCTGTCAGTAAGGTAGTATTGAAATATGTGATTGCTGACCAGGAAGGAAAGATTTTTCTTGCAGTAAGTTATGATGATTATCAAGAAATCGCTGGGTGCATGACCCCCGGGTATATCAAAGTGGATGCTCCCTCACAGAATGGCGGCGGATCGTTGGTTCTGGGAGGTTTCCTGCCAGATTCTAATTTGTCTGAGTCAGATTTTTATTATCAGCCTCCGGTAGGGTTTAAGCGAGTACTTGTTGAGTGAAGGTAAAATTTCAATTATTTACCGGAACCTGCTATATTATCAGTTAATGAACTCGAGAGTATCCATCCTGAATCATCATTGCCGGGAACTTGAACCAGTACCCATTCACCTTGAGTTTCTATGACAACGACTTGAACGCCCTTTTTCACTCCGGTTATGAGAGATGACTTTGCTTCCTTGTTTTTCTTGACAAGGAGTGTATCTTTCAAGACATAAAAAGTCTTCCCCGGCTCAAAAATAA
The DNA here is from genome assembly GCA_947258675.1 of uncultured Desulfobulbaceae bacterium. Next base: position 15,760 of record CAMYJP010000038.1, read on the forward strand.
CAGTGGGGGCAACCAGCGTGTCTTTTTCCGGCTGCCTGGTTTGATCTTCGATCAATGATAAAACCGACTTCTTGGAGGGCTCTATTTTTTCAGTCGGTAATTCTTTCAGCTTACTATCAGAATCAGG
>CAMYJP010000039.1 GCA_947258675.1 uncultured Desulfobulbaceae bacterium
CTAATAAATTTTGCTCATGGAGAAATTTATATGATTGGCGCTTTTACCGCGCTGATCATTGCAAGTGTTCTTGCTGTGTATGGTTTCAATCAGATATCCATTCTCGTCCTGGCCTCCTTGACTGCGATACTTTATTCAGCCGCTTATGGCTATACAGTTGAAAAAATTGCTTATAAACCTCTCCGGAACGCTTCCCGCCTATCACCTTTAATCAGTGCCATCGGCATGTCTATTTTTTTACAAAATTATGTGTTGTTGGCGCAGACCTCTGATTTTTTACCTTTTCCGCGCTTGATTCCTGATTTTGATTGGATCAGTCCATATTCGCATATCATAAGCTCTTCCGAGCTGGCAATACTGTTAACAACGTCGGTGGTTATGGTTTTTCTGACAATTTTGATAAAATATACAAAAATTGGCAAGGCTATGCGAGCGACTGCCCAGGATAAACATATGGCTATGTTACTAGGGATAGATGTAAACCGAGTAATTTCAATTACTTTTATCATAGGATCTGTTTTGGCTGCCGTCGGTGGAATTCTGGTTGCTTCTCATATTGGCCAGATTAATTTTTTTATTGGATTCATCGCCGGAATAAAAGCTTTCACAGCAGCAGTCCTTGGAGGAATTGGCAGTATCCCTGGCGCAGTTTTGGGAGGTCTGGTGCTTGGATGCACGGAAAGCTTTGCTACTGGCTATGTGTCCAGCGATTATGAGGATGTCTTTGCCTTTTTATTGCTGGTTCTTATTCTTATTTTCAGGCCTTCAGGCATTCTGGGACGTGAAACGGCTCAAAAAGTTTAACGAGAAAAACAGCTCAGTAAGCTGATGATCATCTGCCATTAAAAGTTCAATTAACCTTCTTGCTTAATATAATTTATTTATTGAAAAATTATTTTTACACAAATTAATTTAAGGCGTTTGCAGTTTACAGTTGCCGGTTTACAGTCCGCATTGAATAAATTCTTCCTGGTGAGGCAAATCATTTCGCTTAAATATTAGTCAGCTAATTATTCTTGTTCTTAGCAGACCGGCAACCGTAAACGGTAAACCGATCTCGGCGAAAAAAAATGATAATATTCCAGCAGGATAGTCTAACTCTGAGAGTTGAAAGCTTAAGCAGTACTGGGGCACATTTAATTTTCTGCAGGTGGCAATACTAACTATGTTTAAAAACAAAGATATTAAAAAGTCACTGTTGATATCTATTTGGTTTATGATATTGACGTTTCCCATTATGGTGATTCGAGTAAATCCAATTGAGAATATAGTTGAGTGGCGTTGGAAAAATCTGATTCTGGTTGGGACAGGAACTTTTTTTTTCTCAATCTTATTCCACTATTTCATCAAAAAGGAAGGCATTAGTAAATCTTCTGTGTCTGGTGCCAATGGTATCAACTCAAACCTGCGATTGTCATTTATCCAAGCACGATATTTTTTGCCAGCATTGATTTGTTTTGCTATTTTTGCCCTTATCTTTCCATATATCTTTTCAACATATCAAACCAATATTATGACAACGGCCTTGATTTATGTAGTACTTGGCCTTGGATTAAATATTGTGGTTGGTCTTGCCGGTCTGTTGGATCTGGGATATGTCGCTTTCTATGCTGTAGGCGCTTATAGTTATGCATTGCTGAACTTCCATTTTGGTCTTAGTTTCTGGATGGCATTGCCCATCGGCGCAGCTCTTGGTGCGATATTTGGAGTTTTGCTCGGTTTCCCGGTACTGCGGTTAAGAGGTGATTATCTTGCTATCGTAACGCTGGGATTTGGTGAAATAATTCGTCTTATCCTGGAAAACTGGAATGAATTTTCTTTCGGACCCAGTGGTATTGCCAATATTCCCAGACCATCCTTCTTTGGATTCCAGTTCTCTCTGAGTTCTGCTACAATATACCTATATTATCTTATGTTAGGATTGATGCTTTTTACAGTATTTGTTGTTAACAGGCTTCAGGATTCTCGGATTGGTAGAGCTTGGGAAGCTTTGAGAGAAGATGAAATTGCATGCCAGGCCATGGGGATTGATAAAACCAAGACAAAGCTTACGGCATTTGCTCTCGGTGCTACATGGGCCGGAATGGTAGGTGTGATTTTTGCGGCCAAAACGACATTTATTAATCCTGCTAGTTTTACTTTTTTAGAGTCAGCCATTATCCTATCAATAGTTGTTTTAGGTGGTATGGGGTCTATAATCGGAGTTATTATTGCGGCTTTAGTTCTAATTTTACTGCCTGAATATTTACGTGCTTTTTCTGAATATAGAATGCTGTTGTTCGGTGCAATTATGGTTCTTATGATGATTTTTAGACCACAAGGAATCATCAGACATTCGAGAAAGTCTTATACGTTTGAGGAGGCATAGATTATTGAGTCTGGAACAGAAGTTTACAAATACTAAAACGACTTCTGTTCTGGAAGTGATAAACCTGACAATGGACTTTGGTGGCTTGCGCGCCCTGAGTAACCTGGATTTGGATGTTCAATTTCAAGAAATAGTTGCCCTTATCGGTCCTAATGGAGCAGGAAAGACGACTTTTTTTAATTGTATAACGGGCATTTACATGCCTACAGCGGGTGATATCCTTCTGACCGCACCTGGAAAAAGTCAAAAGAGAATAAATGGCCTGAAACCAAACAAAATCACTCAAAAGGGTTTAGCTCGGACTTTCCAAAATATTCGGCTATTTCCTAATATGACAGTTTTGGAAAATGTAATGATCGGCCGCCATTGCCGCACCCATTCGGGTATTGCAGGAGCTCTCTTTAGAAATAAAACAACTCTTAAAGAAGAGCAGGATGTAACAGAATTTAGCTATTCAATTCTTGAAAAATTCGGCCTTGAAAGTTTTGTAAATGAATTGGCCAGTAATCTTCCATATGGCGCGCAAAAGCGCCTTGAAATTGCTCGTGCCTTGGCAACTGAACCACTCTTACTATTGCTTGATGAGCCGGCTGCCGGTATGAATCCCCAGGAAACAGCAGAGCTTGATGAGTTGATTGTCAGACTTCGTGATAATGAGAAAATAGCAATCCTTCTCATAGAACATGATATGCGACTTGTTATGAGTATTTCCGATCGAATATTTGTAATGGACTATGGAAAAAAAATAGCTCAAGGAACTCCCAGTGAGGTGCAAAACAATCCCTTAGTAATCAGAGCGTATCTTGGGGAGAATTAATATGCTGCAAGTGAGGAGCATAGAAACTTTCTATGGGAAAATTCAGGCGTTAAGAAAGGTAAGCATCAATGTGCACGCCGGAGAGATAATTACACTACTAGGGGCTAATGGAGCTGGAAAGTCAACCACCTTGTTGTCTATAACTGGTCTTGTTTCGCCTCGGGCAGGAGAAATTTTCTTCAAAGGTGTGCCTATCCATTTGTTGAAGCCAGATAAAATAGTTGGACTTGGCATATGCCTTGTACCGGAAGGTAGGCGCATTTTTCCTTCTCTTTCCGTAATGGAAAATTTAGAAATGGGAGCTTATCAGCGTAAGGACAAAGACGGTATAAAAAAAGATTTAAATTATATATTTGAACTTTTTCCCATCCTTGCCGAAAGGCATCACCAGGAGGGTGGAACTTTGAGCGGGGGAGAGCAACAGATGCTTGCAATTTCCCGTGCCCTTATGGCCCGTCCTCAACTTTTATTGTTAGATGAACCATCATTAGGGCTTGCACCATTGGTTGTTAGGCAAATTTTCAGGATTATAAAAAAAATAAACAAAGAACAGAATACGACAATTTTTCTGGTAGAACAGAATGCAAATCTCGCATTAAAAGTTGCACATCGCGGATATGTGATGGAAAATGGTCGAGTCACATTAACTGATTCTGCTGATAATCTTTTGGCAAACGATAAGATAAAGAAGGCTTATCTCGGTGTTTGACATGTTTTGCTGGAAAGGATGAACTAAAAATGAGTTGTTCCAAAATTATGGTTGTGGCTGGTGAAGTATCCGGGGATTTACATGGAGCTCAATTGGCTATTTCGTTAAAATCCATGGCGCCCGAGTTGCATATATGCGGTATGGGTGGCCGGGAAATGGCCAGTGCCGGCGTTGAAATTCTTTGCGATATTTCAAAACTCGCTGTAATGGGGATAGTTGAAGTTCTTGGAAGGTTGCTGGATATCCGACGGGCAATGCGAACCCTTGAACAGCAATTCCTGGATAATCCTCCCATGTTGCTTATTCTCATTGATTACCCCGGTTTCAATATGATTTTAGCAAAGAAGGCCAGCAGATTAGGAATTCCGGTAATGTATTATATCAGTCCCAAAGTTTGGGCCTGGCGGGAGGGACGAGTCAAAACAATAAAGCGTTTTGTTGACAGGATGGCTGTTATTCTTCCCTTTGAAAAGGAATACTATCGAAAGCATGGAATGGACGTAGATTTTGTGGGAAATCCACTACTTGATTCAGTTATAACATCCATGAATAAAGATAAATTTAGAATTAAGAATAATATTGATCAAAATATTACGGTTGTTGGGGTGCTACCGGGGAGTCGAAAACAGGAGGTCGTGAGGTTGTTGCCTGTCTTTCTTGAAGCTGCGAACCGCTTAGCAGTTATCCAACGGCCAATGGTATTTTTAATTCCTTTAGCCCCAGGTTTGTCCCTGCATGATCTGGAAGCAAATGGATTGTCAAAATTCAAAAACTTAGATGTTCGAGTAATAACTGATGACAGATATGATATGATGGCGGCCTGCGACGCCGCAATAGCAGCTTCAGGAACCGTTACTCTTGAATTGGCGATACTGAATGTTCCTATGGTAGTCGCATATCGTTTTTCACCGTTTACCTATCATATAGGGCGACGACTGGTCAAAGTAAAATATTTCTCTCTGGTCAACCTGGTGGCAAACGAAGAGGTGGTTCCTGAATTACTTCAAAATGAAGCCAGTCCTGAAAACATTGACCGAAACATTCAACCTCTTCTTTTTGATGAAAAAGCTCGCACTCTTATGCGGCAGAAATTGAGAGATGTTTTGGGGAAGTTGGGTAAGCCAGGAGCTTCAGTTAGAGCAGCGAAATTGGCTCTGAGAATGATAGAGCAAAAGTCCAATTGCCATCAAAGAGAATAATCAGGAAGGCAGACAGAAGGGAAAGGAGTCTTGGGATCGTGAATCGTTTAATTAAAACAAAAGATCCATAGTCCAGAAACAAGATATCCCTTCAGAATTAATTAATGGTCACCTTTTTATTAGGTGGTTGTAGATTCGAAGGACAGTAATTTATAAATCCTACCGTATATAGTTTTCTTTTCTTAAGAACAGCAGAATGTCTTCAGCCGCCTCATCTGGAGAAATATCTGTGGTATCAATGAAAATTTCCGGGTTCTCCGGTGGTTCATACGGATCGTCAATACCGGTAAAACCTTTAAGCTTTCCTGCTTTGGCTTTGGCATAAAGGCCTTTTCTGTCTCTAGTTTCGCAGGTTTCAAGTGGGGTACCAATATATACTTCAATATAACCGCCGTATTTTGAAATGAGTTGTCTGTTATGCAGTCGAGATTTGGCGATAGCAGCAATTGGTGCGCAAATTGCTATTCCGCCGTTTTTGGTGATTTCACTGGCTACATAGCCGATACGAATAATATTTAGTTCTCTATCATGGCGGGAAAAACCAAGTTCACTGGACAGATTTTTTCTTACAATATCTCCATCTAATAAAGTGACAGGTCGGTCACCTTGCTGCAAAAAACGGCTCATCAGCACCTTTGCAATTGTAGATTTCCCTGCCCCGGAAAGACCCGTGAGGAATACCGTTAATCCTTGTTTGGATCTTGGGGGGTAAGCCTTCTTTAATACTTTGACAACCTCTGGAGGTGAGAACCAATCTGGGATGCTCAAATCAAAATCCAGCCTTCTTTTCAGTTCTGTCGCAGAAAGTTCCAGGTTGAGACTATCATCGTCATTGCACTGGTCAACTGGTATATATTGCGCTTTTGCAGGGATATAGACCATCTTTTTCAGTTCCACCATAGAAATACCTATAGATTCCTCATGCTCATCTACATATTTTTGTGCGGCTCCAATTGGATAAAAACGTTCCTTGCCGCTTGAGGCAAAAGGATCTGCGTGGTCAGGGGCTACCATGAAGTGAGTACATCCGTAATTCTTCCTGAGGATGGCATGCCAAAGCGCCTCTTTAGGACCGGCCATGCGCATAGCTAAAGGCAGTAAACCCAAAAAAACAGAGTCGGATGGAAAAGTTTTTATAATAGCATCATAGCATTTTACCCTGGCATGGTGATCAATATCGCCAGGGTGGGTTAGGCCTACGATTGGATGCATAAATATATTGGCCTTGTTTTGCCTGGAGGCTAGCAGGAGCATTTCTTTATGGGCATTATGGAGAGGTTTATTTGAATCAAACGCAATAACCCGTCGCCACCCCATTCTTTGAAAGAAGGCCCTGCTGTCGGTCGGATTGAGTCTGAGCATTTTGTAGTCATAATGGATAGGTTGGGCCAATCCTATAATTTTACCGCCAATATAATAGTTGTTTTCAGACTCTAAGATTTGTGCAACTCCAGTATGCTTTCTATCTTCTGTTCCGTAAATTTTTTTGACCTCAAGAAGTCGATCCGGCTGCCATATATCTGAGACAGTCATAATTGCCAGTAGAAAACCTTCCATGTCCCGCAATGCAAGAGGTTGTTCAGGAGTTAATTCTTTCGCAAGTTTTTCAGGAATATCAAGGTAAACAGGGATCGGCCAGCATAAGCCATTGGGCAGACTTCCGTTTTCAAGAACAGAATCATATTCTTTTTTAGTCATAAAGCCCGTAAGCGGCGAAAAACCACCATTGAGGATAAGTTCCAGGTCAAAGAGTTGCCTAGAAGTCAAATCGATGGATGTGTAATTTATAGCCTGTACTTTAAGGCTATCAGCCAACTCCTGTGGACAGTAAAGATTGACAAGTTTTCCACCGTGTGGTTCTAAGAGATGTCCCATATTTTTATGAACTCCTGTCTTTTTCGATAATTGAAATTGACCCTAATATCATTTTTTGAATTGCTGTTTTCTGTGGCAATATACGTTCATTACGTCGTATTGTATTGGTATTGAGATATTAATAGAAAAAAAGAAAGAAATCTTGGACTGGAAATTTTTTCTGTAATTATTTTTTTCAATAATAATATATCGTTTTCTTTCGGATGTTGGCTATTGAATTTTAAATTAATTTCTTGATGGAATGTATTGAATTTTTATATTTTGGATATATTACCACAACTTTTCTTGTTGCTGCTTGTTGGTTATTTTTTTAGATAACTTTAAAAGTGTTTTATTTCAATATGTTATTGTCGTTTTGTTGTTCGGCACATCTTTTGCTATGATAATGATGCTACTGTTTCGCTATTATCCAAGCACAAAACAGCGGCATGCTACTCTGTAGGAACTTTTTGGAAGCTGCCACACCCGGGCCAACATAACGAAGCGCACTTGCTATCGCTGGTAACAATGCAATTTGGTGATACCATCTTGAGTTTTGGCAGTGAACTAAGTTTAACCATAGTCTTCTACTTAAGGTAAAACAACGGTAGAAGTAACCTAGGGGTTGAAGAATGAAACACTGTTTTTTAATTATTTTCAGTTTATTGGTTATGTCTTCTACTGCAAATGGTTTGGAACTCAGAAGAGTTCATGTTGAGTGGAATTATGATGCTTCTGTAACAGATTTTACTGGGTTCAGGCTTTATCATGACGGCAATCCGACCGGTTGTGAAATTAAAGATACAAGCGCAAGGCAAATGGATTGTGATTTAATGCTTGGAGATGGAGAAAATTCTTTTACTATGAAGGCTTTCAGGACCATAACAAATCCAACTTCTGAAGTTACCAGTCCGCCCTCAACTCAGGTAACGGTTTCTGTTCCTAACATTGTTTTGCCCGGCGATGTTAATGACAGTGGGACTGTCGACCTTTCCGATCTGTACCTTGTTCAAGAAATCTTGACAGGTAAAACTCCTAATCAGCCGGTCTATATTGAAGCAGATATAAATGGGGACGGCAAAATCGGTACAGCTGAAGCCCAATATATTCTTCAAAAAATTTCCGGCATGCGCTAAAATTTTTCTGAATACTTCTGCATACCCTTGTTTCCAACAGTTATATTTTAAGAAAATTGAATGCTAATAGGATTCGATGGATCTGGTTCGGCTTGATGAGCAGAATAACTTAGAACTGGTATTGTTTTGATGAGGGAAAAAAATTACCTATAAACTGATTTCATTAATTTGACTTTCTAATAGAAACTGAATTTTTATTCATTTAGATATCAAAAGACACGGAAAAACGAACTCCAAATGAATCCTTTTTAGGGTAACTCATTTATATTATTTGTTTTCTTTGTTTTATCTTTTAGAATAAATATTCCGTAAATCAGAAAATTTGTTCACTTTTCAGGAAAATAATGGATATTAAAGAATATTTTTTCCAATCGGATGCGTATCAGATTTAAATCAGCTATACCTAAACTGGTAGACCTAAATGGTTACCAATAGCTTGTCTTGGGCTATTATTCAAAAATGCAAGACCAGACTGGAAGTTTTTTCCATCGGTGATTTTGCGGCTCCATTTTACCTCACCAAAACCAGTAAAACCTGGAATTGCGAAATCATCTCCAAATGTGAAAGCTATAATTTCATTGGCCTGAATTTCTTCTTTACTTTCTATACGTAAGCCTCCTAGGCTAATATCGATCGTCTTAAATGGTTCTTCAAAACTTACCGTTGGTTTCCCCTTTTCATCACAGGTGGAAACAGCAAGCAACAATTGTTCTGTCATTCTCCTATATTGTCTGCGGCCGTTTTCTTCCTTTGTAAAACCAAGTCGTTGCGCTGTTTCGTTTAGTATTTCGCAACCCCGAATGTATTGATGACATTGGCTAAAATGTATAGTGCTGCAGAATATGTCAATATGTTCAGGCATAGGAATATAGAGTCCCCCTTTTACCATCTTACAATCCTGTTTGCTGGCTTCATCCCAGTAAGGACAGGCACTTTGTAATAATCTCGATGCCTTTATTCTTGTAATTTTTTCCACTCAGTCATTTCTCCGGCATTTTCGGAAGGTACAGTTAGGTTAAATTTCGACCTTGAAAGTATATTGAATTGTAGGTGTTTCAATTGTTTTAATTGCTTTATTTTTTATGCAATTTGAATACCAGAAAGTAAATTGTGACGTGGAGTTTTCATTTTTTTTTTTGAGGACAGTAATTTACATACAAAATTATAAATATAATTCACTGGTCTGGACGTTTCTATTGCATGTTGAAAAATTGGGGAAAATTCAGGAAGATTGCAGTTAATCTGGAAATAAACTTGTTAGTTACAATATTTTGCTTTTCTGGATATTTATGAAAATGACAAACGGATTGTCAGAGGAAGGCAGGATGGTATGTAAATATTTTTTGGAAGGGGTAATCAAAAAGAAAAAAAATGATGCTCTAGGTTTTCAAAATTTATCAGAGTCGTGGATAAACTATTCTTAATGTTTGGCTTCTTTGGCTGAAATATTATATCGCTTCATTTTATCGTATAGGGCAGTCTTACCTACTTTTAGCATTTCTGCTGTTTGTTGCACATTTCCCTTATTCTTTCCTAAAGCTTCTCTAATAATATTCCCTTCAAGTTCAAGTAAAATGTCTTTAAGGGATTTTACAGAGAGTTTATCAAATAACTCCTCCTTATAATCGTCTTTTGAATTTGATGTTGGATTGGTATCAAAAACAATATCTTTTTCCGTAATCATGTTATTTTTTGCCATTAATACGGCACGCTGAACGACGTTTTCCAATTCCCGGATATTTCCAGGCCAATCATGCATTAAAAGTCGATTAATAATTTTATTTGGAAGAAAATCAATGTCTTTCTTAAAAGCCTTGCGATAATGTTTCACAAAATGGGCTGCTAAGTCGACAATATCTTCTTTTCTCTTCCTGAGTGGCGGTAAATGAATATTGATTATATTTAAGCGATAATAAAGATCTAGCCGGAATTTACCTTCCTGAACAGCTTTAGCTAGATCGACATTGGTTGCGGCGAGTATTCTAACATCAACGGTTATTGACTCATTGCCCCCGACTCTTATAATTTCACCGTTTTGCAAAACCCTTAATAAAGCTGCCTGCATTCTAGGGGAAATATCACCTATTTCATCGAGGAAAATTGTACCACCATCAACAATTTCAAATTTGCCTTTCTTTCTGCTCGCTGCACCGGTAAAGGAACCTTTTTCATATCCGAAAAGGTCACTTTCCAGGAGACTCTCATTAATAGTATTACAGTCGACTTTAAGAAAGGGTTTTTCGTTGCGGTCGCTTAAATTACGGAGTAGATTAACAACAAGTTCCTTTCCTGTTCCGCTTTCACCAATGACTAAAATAGTAGCATCAGTATTGGCGACCTGATGTATCATTTCCCGTAACTCGCGCAGCTTTTTGCTGCTTCCAACCATTTCATCTGTTTGGCTGGCGATTTTCGATTGAGTTTTCAGTAGATTTATCTCTTTGGAAAGCTGCGCTCTGGTTTTTTCGCTTTCTTTCAGTTCTCCGATTTTGTTTTGAAGAACGTTTTCTATATTGTTGCGATATTGGTTTATTTCCTCTTCCTGTTCCTTTCTTTGGGATATGTCCCTCATAACGACCATTACGAGTTTATCCCCCCGGTATCCTTTAAAAGGAACATAGCTGCACTCAACAAAAATGTTATCGACTTTCATTTCAAAGAGGCCTTTTTCCTGTTGGCTCTGATTCATGAATTTGACCGGGCATGTTCCCTGACAGGGTTGCTCAGATTTATGAAGTCCTTCATAACATTTTATTCCAGCTTGATTTCCGAAAAGTTTTGCGGCGCTGGGATTCATATATTCAATGACATAATCTTCTCTAATAATGAAGATCATATCAGTCATAATATCGAAAAGAACACCTCGATTTCTTATGAGACGATCTATATCTTTTTTTGTTTCTTGTAGTTCAAGATTCTGCTGGTTCAATTTTTTTCCTCCGGCATAATCCTGATTGCATGAAAGCTATGAATTTGCATAAATTAATATCGAATTTATGTATGAGGTGCTGGCACAATGACTCATTTAAGATAATAATAATATCTGTTTGTAGTTAATGATAATTAACCTCATACTTTAATAATAACATAAAAAAAACGCTTTAAATTTGTTATTTAGGCAGCAAATTGATAATATTTCCATGTTTTTCTGAATTGAAGAAATTATAATTCCTATAGCAATAATTTATTTAATATCAGTCTTTTAGGAGGTTTTTGCTTTCATAGAAAAAAAAATAAGTTTTAAGGTATTTTATTATTCTACAGTGACGCTTTTAGCCAGATTTCTCGGTTGATCAACATCACATCCCCTTAAATTGGCTATTTGATAAGCTAACAGTTGCAATGGTAGTGTATATAGCAACGGGTTCAGCTCTTCATGAATAAGAGGCAATTTTATCACTCTGTCTGAAATTCTATTCAAGCTCCTATCGTTTTTACTGCCTATGAGAATCATTTTGACGCGTCTGGCCTTTACTTCTTCCACATTTGAAATGACTTTTTTATAAACTGAATCCTTTGGTACTAATGACAGGACGGGCATTTCTCTATCAATGAGAGCGATAGGGCCATGCTTAAGTTCTCCTGCTGCATAGCCTTCAGCATGAATATAGGATATCTCTTTCAGTTTCAGTGCTCCTTCAAGTGCGATGGGAAAATTTACTCCTCTCCCAAGATAGAGAAAATCTCGGCTCCTGGCGAATTCTTCTGCCAGTTTTTCTGTTTCAGTCTGGATTTTGGGAATTTCTTTTTCCAGTAAAGCGGGTAATTGGACAATTGCCTCGGCCAGTTTTTTCCCTTCTTTTAATAAAATTGAATCCTGTCTCTGACTGAGATAAAGGGTTAGCAATAAAAGTGCAGTGAGTTGACAAGTAAACGCCTTGGTGGATGCAACTCCTATCTCCGGACCGGCATGGGTATAAATTGTGCCATCCGCTTCTCTTGTAATAGTGCTTCCTACGACATTGCAGATTGAAACAATCTTAGCGCCCATATCAAAAGTCTGCGATATCGAAATTCAGAGGCAATATCCACTTCAACAGGTATACCTGTCCATTTTTCCAGCCAGTATTTGCCTACCAAAGCAGCATGCCATGAAGTACCGCAGGCAACAAGCGCGATTCGATTGATCTTGTTACGTTGCTGGTTGGTAAGTCCTAATTCGGGCATGTGTACCAGACCGGTTTCCGGATCTAATCTTCCACGAAAGGTGTTGAGGATTGCTTGTGGCTGCTCAAAAATTTCCTTGAGCATGAAATGCTTGTACCCCGTTTTTTCAGCCATTCCAGCATTCCAGTTAATGACCTGGGTTTTTTTGGTAATTTTTTTGCCACTGGTAAGCCCCATAATCTTCCATTCGGCTTTTCGGAGCACTGCCAGTTCACCATCATCAAGAAATACAACCTTGTTAGTGTAGGGTAGCAAAGCCGGGATATCCGAGGCCATAAGACATCCGCCTGTATCTTTAATCCCTAATACAAGGGGGCTCTGATGCCTTGCGGCTACCAGAATTTCAGGCTGGCCGGCCCACATGGCACCTAAGGCAAAAGAACCTTCAACTTTTTTCAGGGCTTTGCGCACAGCGGTGACAAGATCGTTTTGAAGACAATCTTCAATGAGATGAGCTAATACTTCAGTATCTGTTTCGGAGGTAAAAGTATGCTTTTTTTTCTTAAGACTTTCTCGTAATGAAT
>CAMYJP010000040.1 GCA_947258675.1 uncultured Desulfobulbaceae bacterium
TCAATATTTTGCCCATAAACAAGGAGAAGTTGTGGATTACGATTTCCAGAAGCTTAAGGAGATATATCAAAATCTGCATGTGGTTAACTCGGAATTTGCCAATCGGCTGCGGGAAGCATCAGAGAAAGATTCATCCGTCAATGCTCTAATCATCCTTGATCTATTTACAAAGACTCTTCCTTACGTAATAAAAGAATCCCTTGAAGAACTGCGCTATTTGTTTAAACCTTTTCTTTGTCAGCTTTGAATAGTTGAACCTGCAGTATTAATATGCTTTTCGGATAAAATTATCACTCTGCAAAACAAAAAGCGCAGAAGAACAATCCCTGCGCTTTTTGTTGTATAATATGACTGGGTCCGATTAATCAACAGCATGCTGGTACAGATGTACATCCCGTTGCTGATAAGGAATATTAATTCCTTCAGCGTCAAATCGTTTCTTCATGTTTTCGTTAATATCAAAGTAGACATTCCAGTAATCAGCTGCATTGACCCATGGTCGAACGGCGAAATTGACACTGTCAGCACCTAATTCGGCTATCTTTAAGAATACGATCTTCCTGAGTTAGAACATCCTTGATTACCTCTTTAACTTTGTCTATATCATCATCATAACCAACTCCAAAAACGAAATCCACTCGTCGGGTGGGTTTTGCGGAAATATTGGTTATGTTGTCTGAAGTGATTTTTGCATTGGGGACAATAATAGCCTTGTTGTCAGGTGTTTTAAGCATGGTGCTGAAAATCTGGATTTCTTCTACCGTACCAGCGGTACCGGCTGCTTCAATATAATCTCCTACTTTAAATGGTCTGAAAATCAACATCAATACTCCGGCCGCAAAGTTGGAAAGCGAACCTTGCAGCGCCAGACCGATGGCCAGGCCTGCAGCACCTATGACAGCTATAAAAGAAGTCGTCTGAACTCCGAGTTGTCCTATCGAGGCAAGTATGACGAAAACCAGCAGGGCTGCATAAACGAGATGACCTGCAAAAGCAACAAGGGTCTGATCAACATTACTTTTTTCCATGAGCTTTACGGAGGTGTTTCTCAGTATTTTTGCAATCCAGCGCCCAATTATAAAAATTATTATGGCGGCTATAATTTTGAGACCGAATGCTGCTATTAGTTCCTGGGCCTTAACTAATGCGCCGTCAAAGTTTTCCATCTCAAACCTCCTTTGTTTGTATTCGTTTCTTCATTTTATGTTTGGTCAGTGCCCTTGTTCCAGATGGGATCCTGGCCGAAACGATCTAGCCACCATTCTTCTATGGGCAGTTATTTTTTAACTTCATTTTTCGCAAAAGAAAATTGATACTGGTCACAGTATCTCATAATCAAAGTGTGTGCAGCATTTATTCCGGAAGTCATCGCAACACTATTCTTGATGAATTCGCAAAATGCCTCTTTTTCATCACACTTGTCTGGATGCCATTTTTTGAGCAGCTGTCTGTAGTTATCTTTAATTTCGGCTAAAGCTAAAGTGGAACGCTAAGGCCCCATTGAAAAAAGGCTAGGTAGCGGATATTGGCGTTTCAGTCTGATACTTTAAGCAAGTAAACCTTCGTCACCATACGAATTAACCATAACAATTGTCGGCATCTCATTGATATATTCATTGTAGGTTGAATACCAGTATATTTGCTGATCAGGGGTTGGAATCTCAAAACCAAGCATGACACACACTGCATCTGAAGAATACTGCCGAAGTATATCATTAAATGGTTCACTGCTTACAATTGTTCTTACAGTAGCCTCAACCCTGGCTGAATCGACAAGTTCTTGCAGGGCTGCCATAGCAGGTGCTCGTCCAGCTTCATTTTCAATAACTCTTAAAATACGGATTTCCGTGTTTTCCCAGTGCAAGTTTTCCGAAATCAAGAAGGCCAGCAGAATCATAAGGTCACCATTCTTTTTTCCACGCCACCAGATATCAATTCTTTTTCGTACTTCAGGGAGAGGAAGTGCATTGGAGTGCAGCAGTACAAGGCTCATTTCCAGATTATTGGCGACTTTTAATTCATTTATGTGTTCATGTAATCGATCCGGTTTGGAAGACCAGCCAAACATGGCGAGGTTTGGGTGAATAGGCCCAACTGATGCGGCTTGTAAAATCATTGCAATTCCCCTTTCCATATTTTCTGCAACAACAGCGAGCGGAAAGGCTTCTAATTCCTTTTCATCACAATACTTTTCGAGTTGATTTATGGCAGCTGTACGGCGTGGAATCAACTCATTAAAATCGCCGATCAGAATGTATGCAAGATATACCAAACCGCGTTTGGATTCCATCCAGGAGGCATACCTCACTAAAGGATCGCTTTCAGACAGGTTGCCAGAAAAAACCAGGATGTTTGGCCGCCAGTTTTTGGGATCGTCTGCCATTTTGCTTAGACGAAGCAAGTTTTTTCGAACAGTTCGGAAAATGAATCCGCGCCGAGCATCTCCAAAGGTAGCTCGCAGTTTTCTGGTTTTAATATGCCAGAGCAGAAGCAATATCAGAATTATGGCGGCAAGGGCTGCAAACCAATTGATAAGAAAAGCGATGATAACCGAGCCTAATGCGCCTGCCAGTGCCAAACTCCAGTGAAAAAAACGGAATGTGGGCCGAAAGGATGGATTGTCGCCAAAATCCTCAATAAATGCCGCGAGATTGATCATGCCGTAGCTATAGAGAAAGAACATGGTGATTATTGATGCGACAGCGTTCAGTGCACCGCCGCCGGAACTATTTCCAGCCTGAAGCAGAACAAAAATAGTAATGATAAAAGTTAATAATAGCGCTCGTCGTGGTTCGTTGCCGGTTTTTGATCCTCTGGCAAAGAAAAAGATAAAGCGAATAATTCGGTCACGGGATATAGCCTGCAGAACACGGGGAGCCCCAAGGTAACTTCCCAAAGCACTTGAAAGGGTGGCGGCGAAAACACCGAAGGTCACAAGAAAACCCAAGTCAAAAAGGGCATTGTCCTGCAGAAGACTAAAAGGTTTGGCAATGAGGTCGGGACGGCTGTAGGCTCCTCCGGATAATAGAATTTGAAGCAGATAGACAATAAAACCGACAAGTATAGCAGCAAAGGTTCCTCGTGGAATACTTCGCGCAGGGTCTTTGAGATCTCCGGACATATTGACACCGGCTGCTATCCCTGTAACCGCGGGAAAATAAATAGCGAAGATCGACCAGAAGGTAAAGATAGTACCTTTATCGGAAACATGTTTGATCGATGAAAAAGCAGGATGCAGATTGCTGGTAAAGGTGTCAAAGGAAAAGAGTTGAAGAGCACCACCCAAAAAGACTGCAATAGAAAGAAATAATGATATCATGATCAGATATTGAGTTTTTATTACAAGATCGGCCCCGAAGTAACTGATGGCATAAAGAAGCATGGCGGTTATAAGTGTAATTTTTTGAAAATGAGGAGTCAGAAAAGGGAAAGACCTAACCAGCGCTTCAGTAAAACCAAGGATGTAAAAGGGAACAGAGAAGGCTAGTGCAAAAAACAACGCTATACCGATGGCACCACCATATTCAGCACCTAAGATCCGTGAGATGAGATAATAAATACCACCACCGCGAACCTGCATATTGGTGCTTATGGCAGCAATAGACAGGGAGGTAGTAAAGGTAATTGATTGTGCTATTAATAAAATTGCTATTGCGCCAAGAATACCGGCCTGCCCAACCACAAAATTGGCGCGCATAAACATGATGACACCAAGAATTGTAAGTATGGCTGGAGTAAATACCCCTCCAAAAGATCCGAAATCATGTTTCGATTTTGGTGCCTTACTGGATCGATTGTTCTGCTTTCCTTGTGTGCTGGTATCCATTTAATTTTAATATCCCGGAGGGAAGTTGCCTGTATATTTTAGGATTATTCTTTTGCAGCTTATAATGGAGTGCTAAATACTGGAAGAGCAACTATCTGTCGAGAGTGAAATTTTACCATTTAACGAAAGAGAATTACTTTACTATCTCCGTTTTTTCTTCGAGTGACGAATCATTTTTTTTAATGAAAAAAGGTCATATCGTTCTATCCATCGGGGAATGAGAAAAAACAGAACAACTA
The DNA here is from genome assembly GCA_947258675.1 of uncultured Desulfobulbaceae bacterium. Next base: position 4,066 of record CAMYJP010000040.1, read on the forward strand.
AAAAAAGTCCTGAAATTGTGCTCAGGCCTTTGTTAATAAGAAGAACTGATCCAAAATAGTTATAAACAAAGGTTAGTGGAAGCATTCCAAAGAAGGATGCGACACAGAAATTTAATAAAGAAATTGAAGTTAAACCCGCACCGTAACTGACAACATCAAAAGAGACAAAAGGTATCAATCTGGAAAAAAAAACGATTTTAGTAAGTACTTTATTTGAGCACGCTCTGCAGAAATTAATATGTCCTCCAATAAATTTTTCAATGAGATCTCTGCCAAGGTATCGGGCGATTATAAAACTTATTGCTGCTCCTGCTAGTGCTCCTAAAGCTGAATAGATAGTGCCGATTAATGGGCCGAAAAAGGCGCCTGCCGCAATATCAAGAGGCACACTGGGAATAGGACTGATGACCACAGCAGCGGTCATAGCAGCGATGTATAAAAGTGGGGCATATTCCTCAGATTCGGTGAGCCAGAGTTGAATTGCATCAATATTAAATAATGCAGTAATATCCCATACCATCTGGGACACTATTATTAAGGTTCCTAAAAGAAAAAAGAGGGCAATTTTCAGCATAAAAATGGAGCAACAGCTAAAATTACGGTTTATGCTTTTCAAGAAACATTGAGGATGTCTGCCAGAGTTACGTCTGCCCGGCATTTCACATCATGAATATGAATACTTTCCAGACTAAGAGAACTGATAATAACACGGGTGGAAGCTGGTAGGAGACCACCGAATTTATCTTTTACAGATCTGGCAGTTTCACGAACTGCGTCCTCAGCAAATTGCGGTTTATTATGGGCTTTTAAAATTAATTCTGCTTCATCCGGTCGTTTTAGAAGATCGTGTGCTGTATGCAATGATGCGATCATACAGTCGATAATTCCATCATATGATGGGAAAGGAGCGGGACCGGAAAAATCAGTTTGAATCTGCAGTTCTGTTATAGATCTTTGTGAATGAGTTGCCGGTGGACAGGGTGATTCAGGGAGATTAAAGAGGTGTTGATTATAAGTCATTGTGCAGGGGCAGGCGGTAATATGGTGAAGGGAAGCGCCGATCATAACATCCCAGATACTTTTACCATGTAATTGTGTAAAATCGGCAGTTACATTCAACGCAACTGTATCAGTGGATAATTTGCTACTTACGGGTGTTTGGCGCAAGAGAGGAACAGTTCCTTGTAAAATAATAGTTCCACAAGAGCAGCCCTGGCTGACAGCCACTTTTTCTCCAAGGTTTATGGCATATTCTCGCAAGTCGGTAAAGGGCGTTTCATAGAGATCGGTTATAGACTGTTCGATCCTTGACATGTGTATCCCTCTGGTTTCTCCAGCCAGATTGACCATTATTTCAGCCTTAAAAGGTAACCGTCCCAGATGTTCGTCCTTAAATTTTATCCAGACTGTTTTACCGGAAATACCAACTGAAGAAAGGGGCAACTTGAAAGTAGGCTCTTGTTCCGGTACATCAATTCCTTGTTGGATAACACGCTGATGTTCCAGTCTTGAGATAGTTGATATCAAATTATTTCCTCCTCTTTCATGGCAATATACCAATCTTGCACCGTTGACCATTGAGATCCTCTCATTTTTACAAATTCTTGCATGCGCATAAAATGGGCAATATCATTAAATTGTGCTCGTGCTTCATTTTCCAGTAATTGAATAACTTTGTGAAGGAGGTCAAGAATCTGATTTCGATCAGATAAGCAGCAGAGACTTTCACTATGAAGTTTGCGAAGTGTGATTGGTCTTCCTGTGGCGAAACCAAAAGGGAAAAGGGCTGATAATTTTATGAAAAAGGTCCAGTCCTCTCCATGTGAGTAATCATCAAAACCATTGACCGAATCAAATGCTTCTCGAGTTAGGGCAACAGATGATGGTACAAGGAAGCACCACTTTAATAGCTGATTAAAGCAGTCTCCTTCGGTCTGTTCATTCTGGCTGGGGACCATGAATTCGCCGCCGTTAACCTCGTCAATGGTGCGTGTCACCCCATAGGCTATAAGATATCGACGATGCAAGACATGTAATAGCGTATCCGCATGCCAGGGAAACCAAAGATCATCAGAATCGAGAAACATCAAAATATCATTAGAGGCGGCAGCAACACCTGCATTGCGAGCAAGCCCGGGACCTACACCGGATAATTGAAGAATCTTGACTTCGGGAAACATAGATTTGACTGTTTTTACAGTACTGTCAGTCGATCCATCATCAACAACGACAATCTCAGGCTTGCAGTTTATCTGGTCCATTGCACTGGAAATTGCCTGAATAACAAGCTGACAGCGGTCTTTTGTCGGAATAATACAGCTTACTCCCACAGGTTGCTCCTGAACAATGAGTAAAGTTAGTAGTCCTTTGATCTTGTCACAAGAAGAATGACTTTTTACGAATCAACATGAATAATACTAAATCATATACTAAATGAATCAGCACATTTCAAAAACATCCTGCATAATTGGTAGAAAAATAGTGGACGGTTTCTCCTTGACAGGAATTGATTTTTCCTATCCACTGTATTCACTAGTAAGATGCATGTTACAATTTCATTATTTTTTTAAAAAGGGCGCTTGCTCCATGCTGAATGAACATTTGATAATAAACCTCCTGTTAATTCTGGTTGTTGCCTGGGTATTTGGTAAGGTTTTTGTTAGATTCGGTTTGCCGATTATGTTGGGAGAGTTGCTTGCCGGCATAGTTTTGGGACCTCCCATGCTGGGATTGGTACATTCGTCTGATTCATTGCAGTTCCTTGCCGATCTGGGCATTTTTTTCGCCATGTTTTATGCCGGCATGGAGATGGATCCGAAGTTATTAGTGAAATATATCTGGCCTTCCCTTGCTGTTGCTTTCGGTGGATTTGTCGTGCCTTTTATTATGGGATATTTTGCCTGCAGACTGTTCGGCGGAACACTATATCAGTCGCTGTTTGTTGGAATGGGGTTGTCGATTACCGCCATAGCAGTGCAGGTGGTTATTCTTCAAAATATGCAGGTTCACAGAACCAACATAGGGCATATTATTATTGGGGCTGCAATAGCAGATGATATCCTTTCTCTTGTAAGCTTGTCTATTTTGCTTGCGCTTGCCAAAAGCGGCACCGTAGAATTTAGTTCCATTATTATTATTGTAGCTAAGGTTCTTCTTTTCTTCTGTTTTACTATTTTAGTCGGCCATTTTATTATTCCTATTTTTACCAGGAGGCTTGATGATATGGAGGGTAAGGGGTTCACCTTTGCTCTGATATCGGCCCTAATAATGGCTGGACTTGCTGAAGCTGCAGGTTTGCATCTGGTGATCGGTGCTTTTCTGGCAGGTCAGTTTGTCAGAAAGGAGATAATGGAGGAGAAAATTTATAATGCAATAAGTGATCGATTCTTCGGCTTAAGCTACGGCTTCCTTCTGCCGATCTTTTTTGCTTCTTTGGCCTTTCATTTTCATTTTGAATGGTCAACTCAATTTATTCTATTTGCAGGTGTTCTAACAACGGTGGCAGTTATTGGCAAGATCATAGGTGCGGGGCTGGGAGCTAAAATCTTTGGTCATACTGTTCGGGAATCGATGGTGATAGGGTATGGTATGAACGGCCGCGGGGCGGTTGAATTAATAGTTGCAGCGGTAGTGGTCAATTTGAGTAACGAACTGCTTGCCAACGGTTCGATAAAGGAACCTTTATTGACACCAGAGCAATTTTCCGCCCTGGTTTTCATGGCTTTTGTCACAACCCTCATCACTCCCTTACTCCTCAAAAAATCTGTTACCCAAAGCTGCACAGGAGATGAAAAAGAAGCGTTCTGTACGCTCTGGGAAGAAGAGAGTCAGAAAAGGCTTAAGTAATTTAAAGTTGAAGACAGAGGGCTTAGAACTAAGGGTTTATCGCTGGACAGTTTCAATCCTTTAATAACAAGAGAATAAGTGTTACTTTTAGCATCAGTGCGGAGATGATTGTCCAGCCCTTAATCCTCGATCCTATAACCTTTTCATGTTAATTTCCAGATACAGCCTTGAGGGCCTTTTTAATACCGCCCGGTGCACTCATGATAGCAGTGAAGCCATGCTCCCCTACCATTTTTGTGTCCGGAAAGTGAACAGCAATACGGTAACGGCCGCGCAGTGCGATTGCCTGGTTACCCTGGACCATAATTTCGTAAGGAAGATAGGCTGTTGACCGATAATCTCGGTAGTCAATTATGTCTAATATTTCTTTGTCTGTATCTTTGGCTCCGGAATCTGGGCCGTCTCCCAAAGGTATGGCTACTCCGAACACGCTAATTTCCTTACCAGGCAGGTCAATGCGATATACCTTGCTTGTACCGCCAATTCCTTCGGCAAGATTTTTTTCCACCATTGCAGTACCAGATTGATAGTCATCAAATGTGTTAAGAATGTCTACATCGCCAAAATATGGCATGAGCATTTTATAATGATATTTACCTGGCACAAGTTTCTTTTCCTTAACACCTTTTTCAGATCCAAATTCGGTTTCATGACCTAAAGCTTTCACAAGTGCTTCGGAAACTTTTTCAAGCTTGCCTAATCCATAGGCTGTTCCTAAATACAACGGATTTACGTATGAGATCTGTAGAGTATCATCCACATTGGTGACCGCAATTCTTTGAGCAGCGCCGAAACCGCCATTGTCTGCCTGTGCGGCTGCAGAAAGTAATTCGGTACTAGTTACGCAAATGACTGTTGCGGATTCAAAAGGTTTGTAGGTGCCTACAATTGTAAAACCTTGATCTGTAAGTGATGATTGAACACTGGCAACAACGGTTTCAATGTTGCCTGAGCGTGCGCTGCCTAAAACAAAAGGTTTAAGACTTTCGGCCTGAGCGGAAGACTGGAGAAATAAGAGATGAATAGATAATAACGCCAGGATGATATAAAGCTGGGAAAGCTTCATGATTTACTCCTTGTGTTAACGGTTTATGTAAAAGTAAAAAAACGGGGGCGCAAAAAGCGCCCCCTATGGGGTAAAAAGGGGCTTACGCCTCCTTTTTTGGGGGTATGATTAGAACTTCCAGGAATAGCCGATGGCCGCTTCCCATTGGTTCATGGTCAAATCGATTGTTTGTGCCCCGGGAGCTTCCAATGTGTTGGCACCGTCAATTGTTTTATCAAAGGCATGCATAAGGGAAAAATCAAGTTCATGATGGTCGCCGAAACTTTTGGTAAAGCCAAATGTAGCATGGGTCTCCACAACCCCGGGGGCAAGAATATTAAAAAGCATTTCTGTTGAAGGAATTGGTTGTTCACCATAAGATATACCAGCCCTCCAGGTCCATTCTGCACTGCTTTTCCATTGGACGCCGAGTTTGAACACAGTCATGTTATCCCAACCGAAACCTGCGCCCCCATCATTACCAAGCTGAGCTGTCTGAAGGTTTGGGAGCAGGGGATTATTAATTGCTTTTACATTACTGTAGTAAATAGTCTGAATATCAAAGGCAAGTGTCAAAGCATCATTTGGCTTAACAGCCATTCCAATGGTTAGGTTAGCAGGAATATCAAAATCACCTTTTTCAGCAAAAAGACCTTTGTATTCATCAAGTTCATCCATCGCGATTTTGGTTTGGTAAGCAGCCCCGATAGAAAACATAGGCGAGATGTTTGCCATATAGCCGATTCTTGCGCCATAACCGAATGCATTATCATGACCATTATCCGTGAGATTTGTTGCGCTGCTGGAGAAACCACCAAAAGCTTGCAGCCCTTGTGCCTCAAACATTTGAAATGCGATTATTGGTGTAATGCCGAATGAGTGTGTATCATTGAGTTTCCTGGAATAGGTGGGGGCAATAAACAACTGTGATAAATCAACCCCTGTTGGTGTTGAACCACCAAAGGTGTTGGTATTGTAGTCGGTGTTCATGCCACCGTTACCGTAGATTGAAATACCAAGAGAGCCATTGCCGCTGGGCATAATCCAGTTGAAACCAAGAGCTGGAATAATGAAGTATTCGGAATCACTTTCCTTAACGCCTGGTGCTAGGCCAAAGGTGCCTGGAAAACCGGATGGGTTACCTTTAACTTCGTATTCTCTGTTCGGATTAAAAAAAGCAACGCCAACATCAACCCGTTTGCCGACATGAACCATTCCTGCGGGATTCATGGACGCGGACAGGGAATCGAGCGGCAGAGCTACACCGGCGCCTGCCAGGGCTTTATTTTTTATACTGTAACCGTGGGCAAAATATCCATTGGTTGCATGGGCTGTGCTGGCAGCAATACCGCATATTGTAAGGATGGTTGCTGAGCCAATAAGCAATCTCTTGATGTTTTTAAACCGTTTGTTTCTCATCTTTGTCTTCTCCTTCCTGGTATGATTAACGATAGTAAATTGGCGGTTCCCTCCGGCTGCCTTTTCACCCTAGAAATTGTTGTGTGTAGTTGTATGTAATTAAGTTATTAATTTTTTTTGATGTAGAAGGTAAAAACTCCACCGTCTTCTTTCATGTCAAGTAGTTCGTTGCCGGTTCTTTTAATCATGGCAGGTAGGTCGGATTTGGAGCCGGCATCGGTCAGGTTTACCTGTAGAATTTTACCTGCTTCCAATGCTTCAAGTGCTTTCTTGGTTTTAAGAACAGGCATTGGGCAGTTTAAACCTTTAAGGTCAGCTACAGTATCAGGTGTTATATCAGACATCGTATTTCTCCTCGTAAAGTTGTGAGTAAATTTTATTAAATGAACAGACTGACGTCAGCGTCGAGTGAGTAATCAACGAATTCGGCTGCACCGCCAACTTCAACTCCCTCGATAAGGTCATCTTTGGTGATGCCCGTCATTTCAAGTGTTGGAGTGCAGGCAACCATTCTTACTCCGGATTCCAGACAGATCTCAACCATTTCGGGAATTGATGGCCAGTTGATTTTTTTCATCATCGATTTCATCATAGTTGTTCCCATGGCAGTCATACCAGGCAACATGCCAATAATATTAGGCATCGGCACTGGAGAAGGCATTGCCGGGTTGGCAATCGGCGCAACTTGTAGTTTGTGGTATTTGTGTTTGTTGACTATATCCACCCCGTAAAATGTATAAAATATCATTGCTTCAACATCCATTGCTGCAGCAGTGGAAGCAAGCATAAGGGGTGGGTAGGCCATATCAAGGGTACCTTTAGAGGCTATGATGGCATATCTTTTTTGTTTTTCTTCACTCATGTTTTCCTCCTATATTGAAAATTATAATTTGAGTTTATTTGTTAAGTTTGGCTTTCATGGCTTTCATAGAAGTACGTAAAGTTTCAAGGGCAGCAATAATAGAACCTCTTTGCACAGGTTCTATCTGGTCGAGAATTTCACGATGTAACCCAAACAGAAATTCTTCAATCTCAAGTACTTTCCGCTGACCTTCAGGTGTTAGGCAAGCGAGTTTTACACGAGCATCATTCGGGTCAGCCATTCTTTGCACAAGACCTTTTTTTTCGAGGCTGTCAAGGATGACAGTTGCTCGGCTTTTAGCGACTTCGAGCATGCCGGCTATTTCAACGCCTGTTAAATATTTGTGCCCGTCAAATAAGGATATACATTTTAATTCAGCCTGTGGGAGATTGAACTTTTTTGCTTCGAAATGAAAGCGGTCTTTACAACAATTATGAAGCTCACCAATAAGTTCCTGAAGCCTGTTGACCTGGTATTCAATCAAGCGTAAATCGATTTGCTGGCTAATTTCGTTCATAGTATGAACTATTCTAAGATTATTGAGGTTAGTTGTCAAGAAAAAATATACTTATGTTTCATGATTTATATATACATGAATTTATTAATTTTTTAAAGAAACATTGTTTCGAGTAGTGATCAAGCTTAACTTATACAACTATTCTATAATAAAAATATTCTGTTTATTATTGAAAATAAAGTTAATAGTGTTTAGCTTATTTTGTAAAAACTATAGAACTATGTTTGATGTGATACTATCCACAGTGACAAAGTTCGAAGCGCTTAATAAGGCAAGAACCAAGGGAGGAGGCCACTGGAATCCGTTTATGGCGAATGAGCAGGCTGACTGCGGGTAATGGTATAGTATGTAAAGATGGATCGGATGTAATTCGCTGTGCATAGACTTTGGATAAAGAAATAATAAGAAGTTTCGTACTGCTGAATCTGAAATTATGAAAATACTGCTTTATGATGGAGTTTAGAAATGCCACATTTTGGTTTAATGAAGGAAAACAATTTGAGTGCGGATGATGCGGCATTATTAAGGGCAAGGCTTCATTTGCGAAGCGGTCGGCGCCAGGTACGACAGAAAAAATATGCGGCTGCAATTACAACCCTTTATGATGCATTAATATCAGCTTTTCGCTATTATTTTCTTTCCTCGCGCTTTAATAACAAATTTCATGGCAATGATTTAGATTTATTAGAAAATGACTTAGCCCTTTACGATATGTTTCAACAGATCGGGGTTGT
>CAMYJP010000041.1 GCA_947258675.1 uncultured Desulfobulbaceae bacterium
GGCTTCAGCTTTTGGCGTATACATTCTGTTTAATCATGAAATTATATTCTTTGAACCTGTCTTTTCTTGGCTTTTTGCTACTTTTTTGCATCGTTTATTATGGATAAAGCTTGATGATGTCGCAAGAGGTTTGAGCTTGATTTTTCTTAATCTTGATGAACTTTGCCCTCTTCTGAGGTAATCGAAACAGTGGCCGATTTGCCGGTATCTTTAAGAACTTCTTCCGCCACCGGCAATTCAGGAAGGATATGTACCTTGGAGGTTCGCTTGCGGCGAATCTTTGCCGGTATGAGATCACGCATCAATTCCAGTTTTCCAAAGCAAAGCAGCCGATCACCGGCTTCAAGTTGTCGATGCGATCGAGGATTTGGAATGACGGCCGTGCCACGATAAAGCGTTAGTACGATGATATCTTTGTCACGCAGTCCAGAGTCTTGGATTGCTTTGCCGATGTATTCCGAGCCCCCGGGAATGTGAATCTCCGCGACGCCATACCCACGGCTTACGGTCAGCCGCTGGCGTAGGTCGATCTCCGGGAAATTAACCTGGGCGGCAATATAGTCGATGATGGCGCCGGCGATATCAAGCTGCGTGCAGCCTTCAATACCTTCCAATCCGGGCGACGAATTTACTTCTAAAATTTGCGGGCCGTCTTTGCCCTCGAGCAAGTCAACACCCGCGATTCGCAGACCCATGATCTGAGCAGCTCTAACAGCGGTTTCATGGTATAATTCATCCAGGACTACCGGCTCGGTGAGGCCGCCTCGGTGAACGTTGCTGCGGAATTCCTGTCCCTGGGCAACACGGCGCATAGCGCCAACAACCTGATCGCCGACCACAAAGGCACGGACATCGCGACCTTTGCTTTCGGCGACAAACTTCTGGATCAAGACGCTTTGTTTTTGGCTTTGCAGCAATTCGATTATGGCCTCGGCCGACTTTACGGATTCAGCCAAAAGCACGCCGATCCCTTGGGTTCCTTCGATCAGCTTGATGATAACCGGGGCGCCTCCAACTCTATGTATTGCAGGAAGTACATCTTTCTTGTCCCGGACAAAAGTCGTTTTCGGAATACCGATTAGGTGCCGACTTAGGATTTGCAGGCTGCGAAGCTTGTCTCGCGAGTTAGCAATGCCTGCGGATGAATTCGCGCAAAAAACATCCATCTGCTCGAACTGCCGCACTACTGCCGTGCCAAAGTAGGTGATCGATGCTCCAATTCGAGGCAACACCGCATCGTAAAATGAAAGCTGTTTTTGCCGAAAGTAGAGATCCGGATTGCCTTGCTCAAGGTCAATCGCAAACTTAAGTGTATTGAGGACTTTAACCTTGTGACCTCGTTGTTTGGCAGCTTCGCGCAGTCGACGCGAGCTGTAGCATTTAGGGCTGCGTGAGAGAATTGCCAATTTCATATCTACTCCTTACAATATTGAACCAATTTTTAGACTGTGGCATCAGTTTTTGCTTGCGTTTTGACTTTCTTTTTTCGTTTGGGCTTATTGCTATAATAGGAGTTCCCTGCATCAACGAGGAATCGCCGCCGAAATGCCTCGCGGCCAAGTAGCATTCGAAAGCCCATTTCATCACGACTCGCAAGAGTTAATTCGACCGGCCAGGTGATGCCGAGCAACACAACATTGGTAACGATTACTGGTCGCATTGATGCGATACCGCTTGAACTGCGAACGGATCTGAATTCATGAACCATTGCCTCTACTTCCACTAATCTATCTTTCTTACGCTGAATAGGATGAACCTGAAATCGCACCCAAATTGCCTCATCTCGCTCGAATACATGCAGGTCAAAGGCGTGGAGCGATGATGACCGGGCGCCGGTATCGACTTTTGCCTTGATCATATTTATTCCAAAGTCCGGGAGTCCGACCCATTCACGCCAACCGATGACAGGTAAACCGGATTTTTCATGTTTTATCATTTTGGCTTAACTCTCATTCTCAAGGTATTGTGGAGTAATTTCAATTTCATGTCTGATTTAATACTACGACAATTAGGATTACACAAAAAAATTATTTTTAAAAATAATAATTATAGGGTGTTGCCAATTTTTTCTCTTTTTTTATCCCTTATTTTATAATGAAACATTCCTCCTTTTTCCTTAAATTTAAAAGATGCTCAACATTGGATTTTTCTGCTCCGAACCAGTTGCTGAAAAAACAATAAGTTATCATCTTTTCCGTTTTTTCATGGAGTGTCTTTTGGAAAGCCAATGAAGAAGTCTGAGAAGAATAAAATAGCCGAGGTATCCCGCACACCCACCAACAAGAATACTACCCGCAACAAGAGGAATAAATATTTCTTTACCAAGTAAGGCAAAGGTCTTCATCTGATCTCGAATTTCCCAGATATCAAGAGTCGCCAAAGTCGTAGTGATTTTCAGCATTCTCTTGTAGACATCCGCCACCGCCGGGCCTTCCCAAATAAGACTTCCAACCCAGTAATTGAATGTGAAGATGAGTGGTATGGTAACTGGATTTGTCAACCAGACCGGTATCACGGCGGAAGCCCTGCTAAGATTCAATGCAGTTGCAAGAACAATGGCGATAATGATCTGTGCGCCAACCGTTGGAGTAAAGGCAACGAATACCCCGAGGCCAAAGCCGCCGGCAATTGCTTCCGGTGAACCACGGAATCGAACAAGCCATCGCAACACCGGGCGCAAGCGAAGAAATATTCGTTTATTTGAGGATGTTGAATTTTTTGCCGGCATAGTTTTGGCAATTTTATTCATCAAGCGTTACAGGGGAAACGAAACCTAAGGGTTTTACAGCAAGGACGGATCTGTTGACCCGACTGAGAATAGTTTCCGCTGTGCTGCCAATAAAAAAACCAGCTAAATCGGTCCGTGATATAGTTCCCATAACTACAAGGTCAATCTCTTTTTCTTTTACCTCTCGGGGAATCACCTCCTCGGGATCACCTTCCATCATATGGATCCGGACGTCGAGGGCTTCCATGTCATTATCATGAAGTATTGTGTAAAGCATGGAAGAGAATTCGTTTTTTTTAATTTGGACCTCCTCTTTTTGTAAAGTTATCCATTCCTGGACATCACTTTCGATATATTTGTGCCAGCGGGAGTCAAGCATATCATCTCCCATGACCATCCACGCATGAACGATATGCAGTTGACTGGTTTCATTCCAGGCAAGGGAGGTCGACATTTCGAGAATTTGTTGATTGAGTGCATTCAACTCATCATCATCACCATAAGATTCAAGATCCACGGCAGCGAGGATTTTTCTGATTTTTGTGTCTTTTTCTGAGGCCACAATCCAGACGGGGCACGGGCATTTACGCAGTAAATGCATATCGGTTGAACCAAAAAGCGAGGCCCCAATATTTTTCCGAGTATCCGGAGACTTTATGATCAGGTCATATCCATAGCGCAAAACGGCTTTGGTAATTTCAAGAAAGGGCTTCCCAATGGACACCTTTACAGTTATATCTAATTCCCGGGGAAGTTCCGGCAGGATGGCCTCGATCTTGCGTCTTCTTTCATCAATAATGGCATCGTGCGGTTCTCTTCCTTGCAACAAGTTCTTTAGAAGATATATCTTGTTGGGGATGGGTATTATATCTGTAATTGTCAATCTGGCGTGGTTATCACAAGCGAGTGAAACAGCCCTTTTGAATGCAGGACATATTATCTCTGGTTCTTCTGAGACGAATAGGATATTTTTAAAGCGTTTCATCTATCTCTCCATAAAAAACAACATTCTTGGCGCGAATTGATTTCACGCGGTTGCTATGTTCTGTTTTAAAATTGTATTCTAACTTTTATATGTATTTTAATACTTAATTTAAGAATATTTCTCAATAAGGAACGTAATTTGCTTTTCAACTCAACGACAATATAGGGAGCTCATGTTTATCTGGTTCGGTATCTTATTCTGTGTTTCACAATCCGCACTCTTTTCCGGACTCAATCTTGCCGTATTCAGTGTGAGCAGGCTGCGGCTAGAAATTGAGGCCTCATCCGGCAACATGGATGCAGAAAAAGTGATCAAACTGCGAGACGATGCAAATTTTTTGCTTACAACCATCCTATGGGGAAACGTCGGCATAAACGTACTGCTGACACTTTTATCCAATTCGGTTCTTGCCGGAGTCGCTGCTTTCTTTTTTTCAACCTTTGTTATCACCTTTGCCGGAGAAATACTGCCGCAAGCCTATTTTTCAAGAAACGCACTGTCGATGGCATCCTTGCTGTATCCGGTAATTCGCTTCTATCAGTATCTCCTGTATCCTCTTGCAAAACCCTCAGCCTTGATGCTTGACCTGATGCTCGGCAAGGAAACGATATGGTACATGCAGGAAAAGGATATCCGCAATATGCTAAAAAAACACATTGTCTCGAATGAAGCCGATATTGATAAACTTGAGGGAATCGGTGCCTTAAATTTTCTTGATATAGACGACATGGTGGTCTCCCATGAGGGAGAGCCGATTAACCCGGACAGTATTATTCAACTTCCTCTTGTGCAAGGAAAACTGGATTTTCCCCAAATTAACAAAGACCCTGCCGATCCTTTTCTGGTAAAGGTGCAACGCTCCGGCAAGAAATGGGTGATAATCATGGATGACACTGGAAAGCCATTATATGTCATGGATTCCGATAAATTTATACGGGATGTGTTTTTCGGGCAAGAGTCGATAAATCCTTTCCTTTACTGCCATCGTCCAATTATCGTTAACGATCCGCATATGGCCCTTGGAAAGGTGCTATCAAAGCTAAAGGTCTTAGCGAAGCACCAGGAAGACGACGTCATAGACCAGGATATTATCCTGGTCTGGACAGAAGAAAAAAGGGTGATAACCGGTGCTGATATTCTCGGAAGACTCATGCGAGGAATATCAGGTCGGCATGTGGCCTGAATAACTATGCATATTTTCTGGAGTCCTTTTAAGAGAGTTGTAAGAAAAAGGATCGGTTTCGAATTCATCCACTACCGAAAAGTACAGACATCGAGTTACTATGTTTAGCGGTTTCTATAGATCGAAGAATTGTGAGTGATTCCGGAGGACATCGAGAAATGCGACCCAATGAATTTACCCCAAATCAAATAGTGGGTATCAAATGATTTTATTCGGTTCTATTATTTGCGGTAAGCCACGGTAAATTTAATCGGAATAGAGATTAACGTCTTGATTCCTTAGCCTGTTTGACCTTTTTAGGTAGGTTTTGACTGAGATTTCTTCTTGATTTTATTCTCGCCGAACAATTTTAGATAATTGAAATCAGTTAGTTTTTTCCCTCTGTAACTTGAGAAAGCAAGAACAAAGGCTGCCGTTAAGAAATGCACTTCCGGATAAGCTAATGTAAAAATTCTCAAGTTCTCGAACTGCAATAACGGTAAACATAATAGTGCCACCAATACAGTTACGCCGAGTCTTATTAAGGCTGCATGTGTGCTGACATCATCCATGTAACTGTAAAATCGATCCACAATGGTGACAAGAATAATTGTTGGCAACAGTATAATATTGCCGCCTGGATTCACAGAATAATGCGACATGATTGAAATACTTAAAACCATACTCATCACGACAAAAGTGAAGATTAAAGATAGGCGTGGAGCGCGTAGTAGACTCTTGGGAAGTATTGCCCGGCCGATTAGCGCAAGAAAAATGACAATACCCGCGACAACCAAAGTAATAGATATCTCTGCATAGACCATTGCCAACGCTAATAAGGTTGCAGTGAAAGTGCCGTAAGGATAGAAGCCGAGCACATGTCGAATAAATGCTGACATGAGAACACAAAAAGGTAGAATCAACAACAGGCCGAGCGCCTGCCTGACTTCAAAATCTAATTTTTGCAAATTGAAAATATCGAAAATATTTTGCTTCTGTTTGATACTCGCGATATTTAAAATATCTGAATCTTCTGCTAAGGAGTATTTTACCGACAACGATTTTCCATTTTCAATGGAAAACAACTCGGTAGTATTGTCATAGTCAAAAACGACATAGTGATTGGGTACTGTTTTTTCAAACCCTTTTTCAGGGTCATAGGCTTGCCACCTTTTCTCTTCGTCATATACCTGAACCCAATAGTTTGGTTTGTCCAAATCGCCCTTTTTCAATACAAAACCATTCACTAATCTCGCTGGGATATTGTTCATCCTGCATAATGCAACCATGAGTTTTGCACGCCCCAACGTCGTGGTTTTATTATACTTGATAGTATGATATAAGTCGTCATAACGGCTATTGGTTTCCTTTAGCAGTTTCTGACTATGTAGGAATATTTTATGGAGCAGATCATCCTTGTTTGTGATGTCAGCTTGTATGTATTCATTTAAATTTAAAAGCGCGGGCAGTGATAAATCGATATTTGCATCAGATTGTAGATATTTTTCCCGCTGCTGCGTTGCTAAAGCAGTTTTGCCATTTAATTGAATCACAGGAGTTTGACTCAGTTGTATATGATAATCTATGATGAGTTCTGTTGTGTCGGTTCGTGTCGCTTTGGCATTGATATAACCTGGTTTTAATCGATTAGCTGAGAGTATTTTTAAACCTGGGTGGTAAAATCGTTGGCTGATTAATTTGTAAAATTGCCCGGCCTTCGGCCTGGGGCTGCTTATAACCGAAGCGTCTTTTGTAACATTAAACCGGCCGCTAAGTGATATTTTCCAGATCGTATCTTCCTTAAAAAAATGATGAGAACCAAAGTATATAAAGCGAATACTCATCGTGCCTAAACCGATGCAGATAAAAAGAATTATGAGCATTCGTTTTGTTTTTTTTTCTGTTAATGAATGTATAAACATAACAATTTCATTAGGATATGAAAAAATGGTTTTTTGTTTTAGACAATTTCTTTTTGTCATGTTCCTGCTTTTTGTCATTTATACCCAAGCAAGTGCACAACAAATAAAAATCGGTTGGCTGGAAAAGGTAACCATTAACAACGCAGAAATTCCCATTCCGGCTAAAATCGATACAGGGGCGGATAACTCATCGATTAATGCAAATAAAGCTGAGATATACTCGAAACAGGGCAACCAATGGGTGAAATTTACTATAAAAAATAAAGCAGATCGAGAAATTATTATTGATAAACCGATTGTGAGAACAACACGGATTAAAATGAAGGATGAAAGCTCCCAGCGCCGTTTTATTATTGAACTGGATATCTGCCTTGGTTCTGTGAGGAAGCGTACACTGGTAAATTTAACTGATCGTAGTCATTTTGAGTACCAGGTGTTAATTGGGCGGAGTTTTCTGAGCCCTGATTATTTGGTCGATGCGAGTAAAGTTTATTTAAC
Source organism: uncultured Desulfobulbaceae bacterium (assembly GCA_947258675.1). The sequence goes on from CAMYJP010000041.1 coordinate 7,296, forward strand.
CAAACCGCAATGTGAGTAAAAAAACACAATAATTGTGAAAATTATAAATGTTATGCTGGGCTCTATCATGCGGTCAGTAGGAACACTTTCCATACTATCTGGCAGAATTTTACATTGGTAAAGCCAAAACCCGAGGATAAGGTTAGATGTCGAAAAGGAATACGATTACAGTTGCTGGCATAAGTGTCCAGCCAGGCGAAAGGGCTACCATAGATATTCCTATTGCCAGGCTCTATACGCATACGGAAATGAACTTGCCCGTCCATGTGGTGCATGGCAAAAAAAATGGGCCTGTTCTTTTTGTCAGCGCAGCTATCCATGGTGATGAAATTAATGGTGTGGAAATTGTTCGGCGGTTGCTCAGGCTGAAATTGCTCAAGAATCTCAAGGGCACACTCATCGCAATTCCCATTGTCAACGTCTATGGTTTTATTAACCGATCCCGTTATCTGCCGGACAGGCGTGATCTGAACCGGTCGTTTCCCGGAAGTTACTCCGGTTCTCTGGCATCGCATCTTGCCAGGCTTTTCATGGATGAGATTGTTACGAAATGCACCCATGGTATAGATCTTCACAGCGGCTCAAACCACCGCACTAATCTGCCCCAGATACGCGCCACCCTGGATGATCCGGAAGTAGAACGTCTTGCCAATGTTTTTGGTGCGCCAGTTATTGTTAATGCCCGCCTCCGTGACAATTCCCTGCGAGATGCTGTAATTGACAAGGGGATCCCGATGTTGCTTTTTGAGGGGGGAGAAAGCCTGCGTTTCAATGAGCATGCCATAGTAACAGGTTTTAAAGGCGTTGTTTCCGTGATGCGTGAACTCGGTATGCTGCCAGGAAGAGCTCGGAAAAAAGTTGTCCTGCCGGTGGTTGTTAAGGCAACTCGCTGGGTGAGGGCCAATAAGAGCGGTATTATTCACTGGGCAGTGCCTTTGGGTACGATAGTCAAGAAAGATCAATTAATGGCCCGCATTATCGATCCCATTGGTGACAATGAAAAAAAGCTGCTGGCGCCCTTTGAAGGCATGGTGATCGGTTGTCTGAATCTCCCTTTAGTTCATAAAGGAGACGCCCTTTTTAATCTTGCAGCAGCGGAAAGCTTACAGGATCTTGAAGAAATCAGCGATATTGTTCTTACCGAAGTTCTTGTGAATGGATAGTTATAAACATTTTTTTGGTCCTACCCAAAACCATCTGTGGGGAATACTCTAATTTGCAGGGAAATCCGCCAGGATTTTTTTCAGTCCGAATCGTGCCAACTCCTCAGCAGTTAACCATTTAGCACCTTGTTTAAAAAAATCCTTGGCATCCAGCACATTGTCTGATAAGGCTTTTTGCGATTTATCAAAGGCTTGTTTCCAGATTTTTTTCCCGGTTTCAACATTGACCAGGTAAAGAGCAAAGGCAACTGTGGCTGGAGTGTCACTGACCATGGCGCCACTAGATCTGTCCTTGTACTTCCAAACCGCTCCGACCAAGACATATTCCGCCTGCAAATCCCGACCAAGTCTTTGGGCCAGAGACCGGGGCGTATCTTTCAAAGGATCTTTAGCTAATTTTTCAAAACCACTGTTTACCTCCGCAAAGGGGATTAACCTCTCCTGAAATCGCTTTTCCAATATTTCGGTTGTATAGCGGGTGATTTTTTTTACTGCTCCGGCAGTAAAGTTGTTTTCGTCAACACAAAGCTCAACAAGGGGACAACTCAAGGTATTATTTTTTACATCATCTATCTGCTCGATATCTTTCCCCCTGAAAAAAGGAAGCACAGCAAGAGACTGGATTGTTATCTTAGGTGATTTTATGTCTGACACTGGATGGGTGCTGTGAGCTTGGTTGGGAAAGAGCATAAAAAACATTAAAGAACTAAGAGAGAGCATTATTGCAATACTATTTTTCATAAGTCATTCCTTTGCTAATTGTATTATTACTTTTTCACGAATATATAAAAAAGGGTTAGACGGCCCTTTTAAACCCCGTAATTACTTCAGTAACAGGAGAATCAAAATGTATATCTACCTGATGGAATGCAATTGTTATATCATTTTCTTTAAAAGCAAACCATACTGCCTTGCGTAATTCAGACATATAAACTCGCTGCCGCCACGGTTCATCTACATTGACATACACTCCGAAAACAACAGAAGAATCGCCGAAATTCAGCAGCAGGACTCGTGGGTCCGGTTCCGGCAATCGCCAGGGAATATCTTTGGCGGTTTTTTCGAGAACATTAATTACTTTATTCATATCTGATTCATAAGACACACCAACAGTTATTCCCAATCGAAATTCATTATCTCGCAGCGTATAATTCTTCACAGTCGATTGAGAAAAAATGGAATTGGGCATTATAAGCTCTTCCTCTTTCCATGTTCGTACTATCGTGGTCCTGATTCCCATGTCTATTACTTTTACTACATTACCTTCAACCTCTAAAATATCACCAGGTTTTATACTTCTCTCTACTAATAGAATTATTCCGGATACAAAATTCTGGACTATATTCTGCATGGCAAAACCGATGGCAATAGCAAATATAGCTCCAGCTGCGAAAAGTGCACTGATGTTAATGCCAATAATTTGCAGCCCTATACCAAAACCTATTAAAAGTACAACGTAATGAATGAGTCTAATAATTGCAGCAAGTGTACCTTCCTGTTTTTTAAATCGAGATGAAAGGGTCTTCTTTAATCCCCTCTGCAAAACTAAGGAAAGAACAAAAGAGAGGATAATGACGAGAAAAAAGATAAAAATTGAAAAAAGAGTTACCTCAGTACCGGCTACAATAAACAGGGGCTTTAAATAAATTTTTTCTAAATTTTCTAAAAAATGATCAAAATTCAAAATACACCTCGCAGTAATTGGGGAAGTTTCTCGCACCACTGCACAAGGGCTTGTACAACGGCCTTTTTTTTCTTTACATTGGACAACTCTGATGTCCTGGAAAGCTCCAATTGCACATAGGGAAGAACTTTGGAGTGTCGCCGGATAATATAGCCACCTTTAAATGGTCTGTTGATAGCCACATCTTCCTGAAACGCCTCTGAAAAACGATCGGCCAGAGATTTGATCCAGTCTTCCGGGCAGCTCCCTTCAGCGTTGCTTATGCAGACAAGGGGCCTGGTGCGGCCTGGATCAGGTCCCACCGGAGGTCCTTCAGCAGCCATAGTATGGCAGTCGATCCCAAGAATACAATTCTTTCCCGATAATTTTACCAATTGGCTATGGTATGGTTTGTAATAGCGTTCCAGTAAAACATTACAAAGTTTCTTGTCCGGGAATTCTTCATAAATAGGTACATTATAACAGGTGTGGGTCTTGATTACTCCGTCTGCTTGAAAATCATCCTCCGCCCTGTTGAGATCAACAATAGCCCGGGCAATGTCAGTTGTCAGAAAACCTTGTACTTGTTCCCGTAGTCCATGGTAAATTTCCCCGGCACCTCCATCACTGTCATTATAAATTTCTTCCGCCGACAGCCGGCATCTTAAGACCACTTCCGGAGGCACCCGCAAACCGGAGTGCGGGACCGATATAAGAAGGGGGAGTTTCATGATTCTAACCTCCAGGCACAATAAACATGACGGGAGTTGATATCCGAGAAGAGTTTCCTCTGTTATTGAGGCTTATTGAAGATAACCAAGATACCATGATCAGGAATTTCCATTCTCTATATTATAGTACTTTCCTAAAGGATGGGGTGGAATTCTACTTACCAGAAGCCTTTTGAGACCTGTCGGAAAATTTCTTTTTTACCTTGTAAACTTACCCGTTAAAGTCAATCAGTCAGGTGTACTGATTGCCTGGCCGCGTGAGGTAAACGAAACCCCCTGCCGCAGGGTGCTGATCATCACCGCCTCAATGATTGGGATGGATACTGCCTGCTCTGAATGCCACGTGACAATAAACTTGGCGCCTGAGCCGCCTGACTTGTCGTCCTGTTTCACCACAAAGCGGGTGGAAGCCAACTCTTTCAGAGTGAGTGGCTCGGTCAGGAAATGCCGTACAAATTCACCTTCTGTATTGTAATAATCTATCTTGGTGACGATAATTTTGTGTTTGAGGGCAGCATTTCTGATGCTGAGGGTGGCGGTCAGCAAAAACGGATGTTCTTTGTTGCCGCTGTAAATATGGGAATATACCGGAACATAAACAGTCTGACCCTTTGAGAGGGCAATTTTTTCTCCAGCATTTGAGACTGTAGTCAAGGCCAGACTAAGAACCAGTAAACCTAGAAATAATAAACCTCGATTTTTTCTCTTCTCCACGTTTTTTCTCCGTTTCGTTTTAGTCTCATAATCTTGATCGAGCCGGAATTATATCCTGAATGCCATTCACTTCAGCCAACTGTTTAAATGTCTCCCTTTCCAGCGGATTGCCTACCACCGCCACCAGATCATTGTCAGTAAACCGAAAATCCGGTCCGGGATTGGCCTGAAATACTCCCTCATGGATGATACCAACCACCGAGGCGCCGGTCCGTTTCCGGATAGCCGTCTGTTTTATGGTAGCATTCACCAGTGGGCTTGCCGTTGAAAGTCTCACCCAGGATATCTCCAGCAGGTCTTTTATATTATCCAACTGGGTAAGCAGCTGGTAGTCATAATGGGAATTATATATCGGAGCATACAGTTGTTGCCTTACCGTATCGGTATACTGTTGAATCACGGTAACCGGCACCTGTAAATGCAGAAGCGCCTGCCGGGCGATTTCCAGACCAGCTTCCATTTCAGGCAGGACCGTCATGTAAACGCCTTGATTATACAATTCCGACTGGATGGTCTTCGGCTCTGGCTACGATATGGAGTGCTGCCTTGAGCTTACGAGCCTGTTTGACAATGGCCTGGACTATAATAATCGATGGAATGGTGATAAGCAGCAGTTTCGCTTCCCTGATTTTTGCGGCTTCAATAACGTTTGGCTGGCTCATGTCGCCGTAGATGATCGGCAGCTTTTCTCTCTTACACTCAACCAGTCGTTGATAATTGAGTTCCACAATCACGAACGGTACTTCAAGTTGTCGAAGGACATTGGCGATATGCTGTCCCACTCGGCCGCCACCGGCGATCACCACATGATTATTGAGCCCGGTAGCCGGGATATTCGCGGCCTGCAGAGTTTCGTATTTAAAAATACGTTTTTTTATTCGATAGAGGGGACTGGCAAGGGCGGAGATAAAGGGAGTCGCTACCATACTTATCACTGAAGTGGCAAGGACAATAGAGTAAATGTGGTGGTCGATGGATTTTGTTTCCAAACCAACGCGGGCAAGTACAAAGGAAAATTCGCCGATCTGAAAAAGCCCGAGTCCGACAGCCAGAGGAATTATATTGGTATAGCCAAACAGTCTGCTCAACATGGCAAAGATAGAACCTTTGCCCATGGCAATAATAACCACCAATAGCAGGATCTGACCAAGGTTTGCCAACAGAAAAGCCGGATCAAGCAACATGCCGACCGAGGTGAAAAACAGCAGCCCGAAGATGTCGCGTAGAGGAATGATATCACTCAATGCCTGGTGTCCGTAATCCGATTCACTCAGAACCATACCAGCCACAAAGGCTCCGAAAGCAAATGATAACCCGAAAAGGTAGGTTGCATAGCCTATACCAAGTCCGATGGCGGTGATCGACAGGATGAAGAGCTCCCGGGAATTCCATCCGGCAATAAAGGCCAGCAAACGCGGCAGGATTTTTGTACCCAGGAAGAGCATCAGAAAAAGAAAAAGTGCAGACTTGATGATTGCCAATCCTAATAATGAGAGGCCGGCCTGGGGATTGCTGAGTTGTGGCAGGATGATCATCAGTGGCACGATGGCCAGATCCTGGACAATCAGCATTCCGATCATGACCCGGCTGGACAGAGTCCCCATCAATCCTTTGTTCATCAGTGTTTTAAGGACCACCATGGTACTGGATAAGGAGATCAGCCCCCCGAACCATAATGATTTGGGGACATCCCAGGAAAAATACCGACCAAGCGCATAACCAAAGCTTATTGTGAGCAGAATCTGAATCGGCGTGCCCATAAGGGCGATTTTTTTAACCGGCTGCAGTTCGCTCAATGAAAATTCAAGACCCAGGGCAAAAAGCAGAAGGGCCACACCGATTTCCGCCAGCAACTCAATCTCATGCATATCGGTTATCTGAATACCCGCGGTATGCGGCCCAACCACAATCCCTGCGAAAATATAGCCAAGGATGAGGGGCTGTCGCAATTTCTGCGCGATGACTGCACTGACTAGAGCAGCAACAACAATAATGACAATATCGGCAGCTATGCCCATGGCGGAGGAAAGCCTCTCTTTAAAATAGTGTCCCCATCGGGGATGGTTGAAACCCCTCGCCTTCAGGCGAGAGTTGTTCAGTTTTATTTAGGGCTGCTAAACGTTGATCCCGGGAAATCCTGAAGTATTATCAAAACTCTGAAACCTGGGGATATGGGCTCCCCAAAAAAAAGGAGCCCAAATATTGTTTTGAGGATCTGATTATCACTGGCTGCTTATTACCTTGGGCGAGATAATCACGTCGATGCGACGATTAATGGCCCGACCTTCCATTGTGGCATTGGAGGCTAGTGGGCGGATAGAACCAAAGCCTATGGCTGTTATGTGCTCAGCTGGTAATGTCTGGTTGGCTACCAGATATTCCTGCACCGCTTCGGCGCGCTGCTGTGATAAGTGTTCGTTTGTTGCAGCGGAACCGGTGCTATCAGTGTGGCCTTCCACCACTACATTGGGGTCGCCGAAGGTGCGAACTGCTTTCTGTACCTTACTGAGAAGATTGTAGTTCTCCGGCATAATAAGAGCTTTGCCCACTGGGAATTTGATGCCACTCAGCCTTATGACCAACTGGTTACCCTGCTTGTAGACCTCGGCCTCGTCTGTGTTGAAGAAAGTCTGGACCTCATTGTAGAGATTGTTGAACTGCCGTTCAGCCCTTAGACGATTCTCGGCCGCCTGTTTTTCATCGGCCAGGCGGGCTTCGTTAGCCCATTTTTCTTCGGCCAGGCGTTGTCTGGCGGCCTGTTCTTCACGACTCTTCCCTTCTAATACTGCAATTTTGTTGTTCAAATCGGTGATCTCAGACTCATATTTCCCTCTAAGGGTTTCCAGGTCGCTCTGATGGCTTTTAATTAGCATTTCAACCTGTCCTTGATGGTCTTTCGTCTGTTCACTAGTGAACCTCCGGTCGGCCTGTATTGAATCAATGGTACCAACTATATTTGCAATCTGGGTTTGAAATGGCTGGTTGCGCATGTCGGGAGCCGTGAGCCGTGAGGTCATACGGCTTAGTATTTCTTCAACCCAGAGAACAATACTCAAGGGTTCCATGTCTTTTGTCTTAGCGCTCTGTCTGGTCAGTTCCAACAAACGTTGGGCATTGAACAACGCGGTGTCTGCCTTCTCCAACATGGCCTCTTTTTCATAGGGATTGTTGGAGATAAAGAGGTCAACAGCCTGTAGTTCCTGGTTGGCGGTGGCATATAGATCCGGGGCATATTTTTTTGCACCTTCTCTGCTGGCGAGTTCAATGGTGTCACGGACCTCACCCAATGTTTTCTCTTTGATGGAACGTAATTCCAAGGCCCTGAGTTTTTCTACCACTCGACCCTGATTGCGTTGTGCTGATTTCAGGTTGTCGCTCTCGATAGCGCGGGTGAGATCCAGAAAACTCTCCTCAACTTCGGCATAGTCTTCTTCAAAGATGGTTGCTCCCGCGGCTCTCGCATCCTCGCGGGCCTTGATAGCATCACCCAAAGCGGTACGAGCGATTACGGCATTTTCCTTGGCAGTTTTTAGTTGGGCACGTGCCTGCGCCACTCGATCAAGGATACCGGTAATTTCGTCTCCGCGATCTAAGCCTTGCTTAGCTGTTAGCAGATTTTCCTCTGCCTTTGCAAAAAGAACTGGAGACAGAAAATTGAGTTGATTTTTCCTGCCGTCAATAATTTGATTGTCCAATTGAGTAACGAGTTCTCCGGGGTTGCCAGTCGAAGCAATGGGTTCGATCGGAGCCTGCTGGATTGCACAGGCTGTCAGCGAAAATATCATCATGATACACACCATAATTCTTACGCAGTTTTTATTGCACATTTTGCTTCTCCTAATAATTGGAATTTTATTTGTTGGGTAAACAGACGAATTATTCGCCGGTACTAAAAATATTTATTTAAATTAGTTTGCCTTTGGGCCGGAGGCAATCCTCCTTTAAAAGGCAATCTAATTTACTTGTGAAATAGTAAGCATCAAGGATTAAAGAAATCAAGGCCCTTAGAACAAAAGGATGAAAAATAATGTAGGCTCAAGGGTGAGCTGCAAAAGGTCGGATAGAGAATATTTACTATAAATGGCCAAAATAGCTTTTTGACAAAATAAAAACTTCCAACATACACTAGAAAACAAAGGTCAGGTTGAGAGACGGAAAATCTCATCTTGATATTTTATTTTAAGATGAAAAGTTACTTGCAATTTAGATACGTTATCAGGATATTATTTATATGATACACTCAGTAGAATATCGTCCAACATCAGAATTAAAAGTGTTGGAAAGTATTTAGTTAGAAAACTTCTTGATAACATGTGTGATTTTTACAGGGACGGGTTAATTTTGGGTATTATCAAGAAAACTATATAATCACTGATTAACTCAGGCTAAGAACAATGAATTCAAAATTTAATAAAGGGGCAACTCCCTACAAGGGCGGATGTCGGTTTGCCGTGTGGGCACCTAATGCCGAGGAAGTTTTTATAATTGGTAGTTTCAATGAATGGCATAAGACAAAGCACCGAATGAGTAAAGATCTTGATGGTGTGTGGTCCATGGATATTCCTGAAGCAAAACCTAACGATGAGTATCGCTATCGAATCATTACTGCCGGAAAGGAGTATCTCAGGATTGATCCATACGCCCGACAGGTTACCAGCTCCATGGGGAACGCGATCATTAAACCACTGTATAGTAGGAGGATCAAATCCGAGAAGTACATCCCTCCCTTACTCAACGAGATGGTAATCTATGAGCTTCACATCGGGACATTCGGAAAAAAGGAAGGACTGTCGGGCCCTGGGACCCTGGAAGGAGCAATTAACCGCCTTCCCTACCTCCAAGAACTTGGAATCAATGCTGTGGAAGTCATGCCGTTGACAGAGTTTGCTGGAGGATATTCATGGGGATACAATCCATCCCACATTTTTGCTGTTGAAAGCGAATACGGATCACCGCGTTCGTTCCAGGATTTTGTTGATGAGGCACATAAGTTAGGAATTGCTGTTATTGTGGATGTAGTTTACAACCACCTCGGTCCGAGCGACCTTGATCTCTGGCAATTTGATGGTTGGAATGAGAATGGCAAGGGTGGCATCTATTTCTACAATGATTGGCGCGCCCATACACCATGGGGGGAAACACGCCCGGATTACGGCCGAAAAGAAGTTAGAGAATACATCTGTGACAACGCTCTTATGTGGATAAAGGAGTTTGACGTTGATGGTCTCCGCTGGGATATGACAGCGTTCATCCGAAATGTACATGGGCGTGACGACAGCCCTGACAGTGACCTACCCGACGGCTGGAATCTCATGCAGCATGTCAACAAGGAGATCAACAATGTCAAGGCAGGGGCCTTTTCAATTGCAGAAGACCTTCAGGGAAATTCGTTTTTGACAAAGGCACAAGAGGACGGAGGGGCTGGATTCAGCGCACAGTGGGCAGCACCTTTCGTACATCCTATCCGGGCGGCATTGATTAGCCCTGAAGATAAAAACAGGGATATGGATGCCGTCCGTGATGCTCTCTTGCATCGTTACTACCTCGATGCCTTTGAAAGGGTCGTCTATACAGAATCACATGATGAAGTCGCAAACGGAAAGGCGCGCCTACCGGAAGAAGTTGACCCTGGAAACGCCTCTTCGTGGATAGCAAAGAAGAAATCAACTTTGGGTGCTGCGATCGTCTTCACAGTGCAGGGTATCCCAATGATGTTTCAAGGGCAAGAAATTCTGGAAGATGAATGGTTTCATGATCAGGATCCCATCGACTGGAACAAAAAGGATCGTTTCCCAGGAATATTAGCTCTATACAAAGATTTAATCTCTCTTCGGTTAAACCACGCCGGAGTTTCAAAGGGATTGATCGGACAGGAGGTAAATGTGTTTCATGTGAATCAGAATGACAAACTCATTGCATATCATCGATGGGCAGAGGGTGGCCCGGGAGACAGTGTCGTTGTAGTTGCCAACTTCTCTTCTTACTCCAGAGAGGATTACGTGCTTGGACTACCTGCAACTGGTCTGTGGATTGTCAGATTCAATAGCGATAGCAGATATTATGACGCAGAGTTTGGAAATTTTGGCAGCCATCTGGTACATGCTGAGGCAATCACCAAGGATAGCTTACCAGCACAGGCTAAATTCAGTGTCGCCCCCTACAGTACGCTTATATTATCACAAGAGAATCAATGAGTTAACAAGGTCCTGCCGGAAGGGTATTCCGGCGCAGCCCATAACCAATGGCAAGCACCCGACCAAGCTAGCAAAGGAGGACAAAATTAGCAAAAAAAGAAGCGTATATAAAGAAAGCAAAGGCGAAGATAAATGAACAAGTTGCGAAACTTGATCAATTAAAAGCCAAGGCTCAAGGTGAAATCGCCGAACAAAAAATTAAATCGCATTAAAAAATTGAAGAACTTGAAACGAAAATAAAAGATGCAAAAACTCATCTTTCTGAAATTGTTGACGCTACCGAGGATGCTTGGGAAAACATCAAAAACAAATTAGATCATCTAGTGTCCCGAATGGTTAGTGTCGTCATTTAATAGTCGTTTGGCCCTCTCAACAGAATCAATAATTGACTGGGCGCTTTTTTTCCATT
>CAMYJP010000042.1 GCA_947258675.1 uncultured Desulfobulbaceae bacterium
CGAGCGGACACTAAATAGTCTTTTGATTCATTACTTGTCAGGGATTTGCTAAAGGAATTTTAGGTATAGGAGTTGAAAATATTATTAAAGGTTTTCTTGGTCACGATCGAAAAAGTATAAGTCTCAAAACTTACTGATACTCTTTATTTTTTTATTTTTTTACTGAGGAAAATACATGAACAGTTTCAGCGGATATCACTAAGGGTAAAAGATGGAATAAAGGAAAATTTTGTCAACAACCGTGAAGTAACGCGAGTTTATCGATGGTAGAAAAAATATTTTCAATGACCCTGTACTATAATTATTCTTTTTCCGTTTACGCAATCCCGGTATTTTGGGTCGGAATAATCACTCTGATTCTCGGCATCTATATCTTTGACGCAAGACAGAGAAATATGTTCGGGTTTAAATTTTTTGTAACATCATTGTTTACGGCTCTATGGCTTATCTCAATTGGACTAGCCTACTGCAGTAGGGAAAAGACAATAGCAATCCTCTGGGTCAGATTGGCGATGGTTGGAGTGGCTCTCATTCCATTCACCCAGTTTTTATTTAATGCTGAAATCGCCAAGCATACCAAAAAAGCGAAAAGTTATAAATTTCTCTTGGTTGGCTCATTGATTTTTTCAGTACTATTTTCTCTGTTGTCATTGAATACTGATCTTTTTGTTAAAGACGTTAAGCAGTATTTCTGGGGATTTTATCCAATCTTTGGGCCGGTCGGTGTTGTTTTTGCCGTTTTCTTTGTTTCGTTAGGTGCAATAACATTACAGAGCCTTTATGTCGGGTATAGGGCTGCAATTTCTTCCAGGGAAAAAATTCGTGTTAAGCTCATGCTGATGGCGGTGAACATCGGCTATCTGGCTTCTATTGATTTCGTGGCTGGATTTGGTGTCTCTTTATATCCATTCGGTTACCTACCTATTACAATAATGATTTTAATTTGGGTATATGTCTCCTTCCGCTATCAATTTTCCGATATTACACCACAGAGTGCAGCCAGAGAGACACTGGCAGCAATGCAAAGCGCTCTTATGGTTACTGATACTGATGGCAGAATCCAACTAATCAACGGGCGGGCCAGTCTGCTATTAGAATTATCTGAAAATGATCTAATCAACAAAGATGTAATAAAATTATTAGGAATACCGGCTGAATATAAAGATATTGACAATCTCAACAGGAAATCTGTCTATGATACAGAGATAGATATTGTTAGTAAAAGTCAGAAAGCCATTCCGGTTTCTCTGTCAATCTCGGTTATTAAAGACACAAAAGAGTGTCCAATTGGCATTGTATATATTCTGCTGGATATATCACGTCGCAAACATGCTGAACAGCAGTTGCTCATTGAGAAAACAAAAGCTGAATCTACTAGGGACAGACTGCAGCAAACTATCAATGCCATCTCTGTGACAATATCCTCGGTTGAAAGGGAGAAAGAAGACAGCCTGCTTAATTTTATTCCTCCTGTTAACCCCAATTTACCGAATTGCTGGGACATAAAAGGTTGTAATTTTGAGAGATGTCCTTCTTATGGTGTTAAAAATCATCGCTGTTGGCAGATTGCCGGCACCTACTGCGGGGGGATGGTCCAAGGCACTTTTGCTCAAAAAATAGATGACTGCAAAGAATGTTCAGTCTATATGATGGCGACTCCTGATCAGATGTCTAACGTGCAGGAAACCTTCAATAATATAATGAAAATTCTTTCTATTTCCCAAAAGAAATTAATTAAGGCAAACCTGGATGCAAAAGAGGCAGATAGGGCAAAATCTTCCTTTCTGGCCAATATGAGTCATGAAATAAGAACTCCGCTCAACGGCATTATCGGTATGGTCGAGATATGTTTGGGCACTGGACTTACAGCGGAGCAGCAGGAATATCTGGAACTTGCATATTCGGAAGCCACCTCTATGCTGAACCTTATCAATGATATTCTCGATTTTTCAAAGATTGAGGCCGGCAGGCTGGATATGGAAGAGATACCTTTTAATCTCAAGTATCTTATTGATGATATTACTAATAGTTTCAGATTGCTGGCTGCGCAAAAAGGGGTGGCAATATTCGCCAGCCTTACTGATGAAATACCGGTAGGATTATTAGGTGATCCCGGCCGGTTGCGTCAGATCTTTGTTAACCTCATCAGCAATTCATTAAAATTTACCCCAGAAGGTGGAAAGATTGATATCAATGGAAAACTGGTGAAAACTGATGATTCGGCAGTTACCCTGCAGTTCTCAGTATCTGACAACGGTATTGGAATTCCGCCAGAAAATCAGGAACATATTTTTGAAAGTTTCACCCAGGCCGATGGATCAACCACAAGGAAATTTGGTGGTACCGGGTTGGGCACCAGCATATCAAAGCAACTTTCAGAGGCAATGGGGGGTGACATAACCCTTGAAAGTGATGGCAAGAGCGGAACCACTTTTACCTTTACTGTTGTATTGAGAAAACAGGAACTAGCAATAAACCAGAAAGCGGACAAGGTTGAATTAGATGATTTAAGCGTTCTTGTTATTGACGACAATCAGGTCTATAGAGATGAACTTAGGGAAGACCTTTTATCTTATGGATGTCTCGTTACCTGTGCAACCAATTGTAAAGAGGCTCTGATCCTTTTAGGGGATAAAAGCGATGCCCGTGTGGATTTTGATCTCATTGTCATTAATTTGCAAATGACCATGATGAATGGATTTGATTGCGCCGCCACAGTCAGGAAAATAGAGAATTGGAAAGCAGTACCGATTATTGCTTTTGTTTCAGTGGGGACGCGCGGGGATGGGAGAAAATGTATTGATGTTGGAATTAATGCCTACCTCACCAGACCAATCAGCAGGGAAGGGCTTCGACAAATTATTGAGATGGTATTTGCAGGCGGACAGGAACTGTTCACAAAACATCACCTTGCTGAGGATGCAGAACTTAATGAAAAGAAAAAGGATTTACGTGTTCTTTTGGTTGAGGATTATCCAACCAATCAGAAAGTGGCTTTACGTCATCTTGAGAATGCCGGTTTTCTTGTTGATTTGGCGGAAAATGGCAAACAGGCGGTTGAGGCATGTGAGAGTGAACACTATGATGTGATACTTATGGATATTCAGATGCCGGTAATGGATGGTTATGAGGCAACTGCAACGATTCGCAAGATTGATAAATCAAGGCAGTCAGTGAGCATTGCGCAAAACAATGAGGGAGATAGCGTGCCGATTATAGCCATGACTGCTCATGCCATGCGCGGCTACCGTGAAAAATGTTTGGACGCAGGAATGGATGATTTTATTACCAAACCGTTAAGAAGAAATGAATTGCTGGCGATAGTGAATAAATGGGTGAATTCGCAACCTGAACCTGAAGAGGAGTCGGCCGCTATGATCAATATCAGACAATCTGTTAATCAGAGCGAATCAGCAGAAATGGTAATGAATTTTGAAAAGGCAGTTGAGGAATTCGAGGGTGATAAAGAATTTTTAGTGGAAGTACTGTCTGGTTTTCTGGAGAATATCAGTAAACAATTGGGGACAATACAACAGGCCATAAACAATAATGATGCAGAAACTGTGAGAAGAGAAGCGCATTCCATAAAAGGAGGTGCTGCAAACTTAACTGCCAACGACCTCAGCCAGGTAGCCTTTGAATTAGAGAACATCGGCAGGTCTGGAGAATTGGCGGCCGCATTGGACACACTCGGCAAACTCGAAGCAGAGTATGGGAAACTCAATAATTTTGCCCAGGATATTGCCTGAAAGACAAAGGGATTAAATTGAGGGAGAACATGTATGAAAACTTTGATTGTTGAAGATGAATTTGTTTCAAGGGCAAAGCTTCAGAAAATATTGTCGGCCTATGGCGAATGTCATGTAGCGGTTGACGGAAAAGAAGGGTTAGAGGCTTTCAGACTTGCCCTGGATGATAATGCTCCATATGACCTAGTATGTATGGATATACTGATGCCTGAACTTGATGGCCATGAGGCGGTTCAGGAGATAAGAAATTTTGAAGAAGCCATGGGCATAAAAGGTTTGAACCATGTGAAAGTGATAATGACTACTGGATTGGCAGATGGCAAAAATGTAATGAAAGCTTTTATAAAAGGACAGTGCGAAGCGTATCTTCCAAAACCGATCCAGAAAGAAAAACTTCTTGAAGAGTTGCAAAAATTGGAACTGATCAATCAGACTGCAGCATAATCAATTTATTCTTACTAATACATCTGGTGATACATGAACTCGATCGGTAATTCTTCAAAGAGCAACCCATGTGTCCTTATCATTGATGATGAGGAAAATATGCGCAGGAGCATACGACGACTTCTTGCCAATGACTATGAAGTCCTTGAAGCTGCTGATGGTGAAGAAGGGATTCGGTTGTTGCATCAAAATAAAGTTGATCTGGCGATTACTGATATTTTCATGCCGGATAAAGATGGTATTTTGACCATAAAGGATATACGACATAATTTTCCGGATGTTAAAATTATTGCCATGTCTGGTGGCGGCTCAATCGGGTCAACAAATTCTTTACATGTGGCAAAAGTCCTTGGCGCAGAGGAGGTTTTCTCAAAACCCTTTGAACCCGAGGAACTGCTTTCGACAATTCAGGAGATGCTGAAATGACATATTATTTTTCAGGGGTGAGAGCTCAGAAGAACATGAAATATATAATTATTCGAAAGTACCGTAGTCTAAATCTTCTAACTACCAGATTGGGGAGAGTAGTATGAAAATTTTAATAGCTGATGATGAACTTGTAAGCCGAGCGAAGCTTGGTTGTATTTTAAAAGATTTTGGTGAATGCATCGAAGTTGAAAACGGTGAACAGGCAATGAAAATTGCATGCTCTGCACCATTTCCTGACTTAATTCTGCTTGATGTAATGATGCCGGGAATGAACGGGTATGATACATGTGAAGAATTGAAAAGAAATCCAGAGACTAAGCATATTCCGATTATTTTTATTACCGCACTTATGGATCAGGAGGATGAGGTAAAGGGATTTCAGTGCGGGGCGAGTGACTTTATTAAAAAACCGTTTGCGCCAGATATTGTAAAAGCCAGAGTTTCGACACTGCTTGAGATAAAAAAATACCGGGATAACCTTGAATTATTGGTAAGCGAACGCACAAAGGAGCTGGAAGAGGCATATGAAAACCTAAAATCAACCCATGAGCAGATTTTACAGCAGGAGAAACTTGCTTCTATAGGCCAGTTAGCAGCTGGTGTTGCCCATGAAATTAATAATCCTACAGGATTCATCTCAAGCAATTTAGGGACGTTAGCAAAATACCTGGATAAAATTGAAACATTTATTCAGGAGATTTCAAATTCAGTTGGGGAAGAACATCAGGAAAAGGTTACCAATCTGCGAAAAAAATTAAAAATTGATTTTCTTTTAGAGGATATAAGAGATTTAGTTTCCGAATCTCTTGAAGGGACTGATGGAATTAAAAAGATTGTCATGGGCCTTAAGAATTTTTCACGTAAAGACCAGGATACTTGCATTTCTGCCAACATCAATGAATGTATGGAAAACACTCTTAATGTGATCTGGAACGAGTTGAAATATAAGGCCACTGTGCAAAAACAATATGGAGAACTCAATAATACAAAGTGCTATCCGCAACAGCTTAATCAGGTGTTTATGAACCTGTTGGTTAATGCAGCCCATGCGATAGAGGAAAAAGGGGATATAACTATTAAAACAATGCAGAAAAATGGTACCATTACCGTATCAATCGCGGATACAGGTTGTGGCATTTCTCAGGAAAATCTGCAAAAGATATTTAATCCATTTTTTACAACCAAGGAAGTGGGAAAAGGCACCGGGCTAGGAATGAGCATTGCCACTGACATAGTGAACAAGCATAATGGTGAGCTTTCAGTGGAAAGTGAACTTGGTAAAGGGAGTACGTTTTTTGTTAAACTTCCAGTTGTAGAGGAGTAATACAGGAGATTGCTTCGAAAGTTTGTGCTTCAAGAAAAAAAGGGTTTCAGCAGCATTGCTGAAACCCTTGCTTATTTCTGGGGTGAGCGATGGGAATTGAACCCACGGCCTCTTGGGCCACAACCAAGTGCTCTAACCAACTGAGCTACGCCCACCATAGATACCGCAATTCTATACTAGATAGACAAAAATTTGGCAAGAGTAAAGTCTTTTGGCGAAATGCCTTGGTTTCTCTATATGAGCGAGGTTAAGGTGATCGGGTGATATTGTGTATTTGTATTGTATAAAAGAGTTATTTGAGTTCTTTTTGGCAATGCTTGCAAAGCTTAGCCTGGCGCTTTATTATTTCGGAACAGAAAGGACACTCAATTTTATAGTTTTTTGCCAGAAGTTGTTTTAAAGCCATATTCACTTTGTGTTCTAAGGATTCGTTTTTAAATGTGTGATTACGAATCGGATCAACACAGGAAATATCATTAACTTCACAAAGAAGCTCACAGGCGCGCTCCCTTCCATGAATGTCAGCCGCTTCGTTTAAGATGAGACAGAGAAGGGGTTCAACGTTTTTCTCTTCCACGCAGGTGTCCATTTTGGCAAGCGCTTCCTTTTCCCCGGCATAGCGTTTATTTTTCATTTTTATATCTTCAACATCAACTTCGCTGCCGTGGAAAGCATCTTTACTGCCGACCATCATTGGGGTGCCTTTTTTTTCTCCAGGGACAAGCATATATCTGTAGGAAGAGGAATGACCGTACTGTTCTTCAATATGTTGCCAGCCGTTTACAAAGAGAGGGCATTCATCATTTAAACAGATAAAAAGTACGTCCGATCCCCAGCCGAGTCCGTCGCCAATATGAAAAGGGGGAGCATTGCAGCACGATAGTTCTGTGTTACAATGGGGGCAGATATGTATTTCGTCTAGGATTGAAAGATCAGCATTTAACATGTATTTTCTCCAACAAATTAATTTTTTACCGTAAAAACAGACGTTGCAGCAATTCAGTTTTGAGAAAGCGGATTAAATGAAGGTAATTTTGAACTGAATGGCGATCGGTTACTTCTTAAGCAGAAATTAGGATCACAACTATTTATGAACTCTTCAAGCCTTTTTGTAACGCTTGTGAATTGTTAAATCCTTTTATAGGCTTTATTAATCTATGCTGCAAGGTAAGCATCAATAAATCAAAGTCAACGTCCGCTTAATTCATCCTTAAAGTCTTTTATCAACAGATTGGCTGCTAATCAGAATGATACATCATTTTTCCAAATATTTCATCAACAGCCAATGCCTGTTTCATTTTTGCATCCAGAAAACCATCTGTTAAATATTCTCTGCTTTGCTCAATAATCGAACAGATATCATCAATTTTTTCATTATCAGCCAAATCGATTATGGCAAGGATATTTTCAGCAAAATTCCTTACTATTTTGCGGCCATCTCCCAAGGTTGCCATGATTTCAGCATATGTTCTGGCATTCTGGGTATGAAGCCTCGCCATGGCAAGGATTCCGTAAAGTGATGTCAATGTTGAGTGGCTTTCGATATCATCTTTTGGAATATCATTATTTTTTAGTGTCATTGCCATGGCAATCGAGATGAGAGTTGGTAATTTCTGGCTGACTCCAATCAGAAGGTCATGCTGGGTTGGCGTGTCCTGATATATATCAGCCCCGTGTTTGTAAAGGAATGATTCAAATTCACTACAAAGCACTCCGCTTTTTTTAGTACGTACAACAGCTGCGTTCTTATCCTTCATATTGGCAGCTTGAGGACCCCACAGGTTATGGACCAGCATAACTTCAATCCCTGGTCTGGTGTGTTTTAAGGCAGCATTTAATATGCTTTCAGCTTCTCCCGCCAAAAGGATGAGTGCTTGGCCGTCAGTAAGCAGCGGTGCATACTCTTCAATAGTGCCCACTGTTGCACTTATAGGAACGCAGATAACGATCACATCGACTTTTGGAATCATATTTTCAGGTCTCAGTTTGCTCGAGCGTCCGGAAATAAGGCATTCATAACCTTCACTTGTCAATCTGGCGGCAAACCATTTACTCATATCGCCTGTGCCGATAAATCCAAATGATTGGATATGTTTGGTGCGCATATCCACTCTTGGGTAGCTGCCGAGCACTTTTATCGAACCAGGTTCCTGAATGATATGATCTTCAATACATTTTAAGGCATTCCGAAAAGGTTCATCCTGGATATGACTTTCAGCTTCAATGTATATTTGTAGTTTCTGGGTCTTAATGTCAGTCTCAGAACGCATATCAAGAAGATTGACACCCCGTTTGCTGAATTCACCCAGAATGTCGTAGAGCAGTCCTACACGATCTTTGAGTGGTATGGAAACCAGAGCAGTCGCATCATAACCGGTCGGTTCGGTTGGATATAAACTCAATACTGCATATCGTGTTCGATTGTACGGGGCCAGTTCCCGTTCACGAACGGTAAGCCCACCATTGCGCAAAATTTCCTCTGCACTGATGACACCTCTGTCGCTATAGTTGCTGGATAGAATCTCAGCGATTGCTTCCCTGGGATTTTGCACGATCATCAGAGAAACATTTGGTAAATGACTGGCAATATATTCTTCGCACTGGCGCAGGTCTGATGCTTTGCCGACAATCATTTTCAGTTCGTTTTGCTCATTGATTGCGCCAAGAGACAGTTTTATCGGTAAAATGATATTATTAACCCATGAAATCCGGCCAGGTTTTTTCATAACCCGGAAAAACTCTTTGATCTCTCCTTCCCTGGTGTTATAGACAGGTATAACAGCCTGCTCCACTTCCTGTTTTTCAAGAGCATTTATTACCGTTGGAATTAGTGGATACAACTTCAGATCAGCGTCCGGTGCATACTGTTTTGCAGCGTGCCAGGCATGCGATCCTTCTGGTCCCAAAGTGGCAATGGTTTTCATAGGTTTACCTTAATTTGATTCTAAATTGAGTTTTCTGTTATTAAAGGTCTGAAAACAACGCGATATGCTACCATTTAATAGGTAAAAATAAAATTTAAAATTCATAGAGCCAGCAAAAGGCGCCGGCTTCATCCGCAACATTACAGGTCAGTTACCGAAATTATCGTAAATTCATCGGAATATCCATGTCAGAAAGTTCAATTAAATAGTAATTAAACCAACCGGATAAAGCTTTGAAAAGCAACAATCGAAATTCACAACAAAAAACTCAGTCAGCTGATATTGCTGAATATATCTCTGCCTTGAAATCATCGCGTCGTTTCGGTTCTCAGGTGGTCTATCATCATGTGGTGGGGGGTAAAAAAGCTCAATATGCTCACTCTAAAAGACCATGGCCTGAAAGTTTTACCAGCGGACTGGACAGATTGGACATAAATCGACTTTATTCTCACCAAGTTGCTGCAACTGATGAGGTGAGACGAAAAAGAAATATAATTGTTTCAACGCCCACAGCCAGTGGCAAAAGTCTGATCTATAATCTGCCCGTGTTTGAAGAGATTTTGCTGCACCATAAATCCATGGCGCTCTATCTATTTCCGCTTAAGGCACTTGCCCAGGATCAATTGCGCGCAATAAAAGATCTTGCCGAAGGTATGGTAAAACCTTTGCAATTTTCAGCAGCAATTTACGATGGTGATACCAGTGCACATCACCGCAGAAAAATAAGACAGAATCCACCCAGAATTTTAATTACTAACCCGGATATGCTGCATTTGTCACTATTGGGATATCATGAAAAGTGGAGTCATTTATTTTCAGTTTTAACCCATGTGATATTGGATGAGGTTCACACATATAAGGGAATTTTCGGATCACATATGGCATGGGTCCTCAGAAGGATGAACAGAATTTGCCGACTCTATAAAAGTGACCCACTGTTTCTTTTGTCTTCTGCGACAGTTGGCAATCCTGAAGAGATGGCAGAGGATCTACTCAGTCGGCCTGTATTTGCGATTTCTAAAACAGGCGCACCACAGGGTAAACGTCATTTTCTTTTTATTAACCCCATGGACAGCCCGGCATATTCTGCGTGTCTATTACTTGAGGCTTCTCTGCATAGGGGTTTACGGACCATTGTTTATACTCAATCGAGAAAAATAGCTGAACTAATATATGTCTGGACAAAAAAGCGATTGGGAAAGCTTGCTGGAAAGTTGAGTTCGTATCGTGCCGGATATCTCGCAGATGAGCGGAGAGAAATTGAAGCCAAGTTATCTACAGGAGAACTTCTGGGGGTTGTGTCCACCAGTGCCTTGGAACTGGGAATCGATATTGGCACTCTTGATATATGCATTCTGGTCGGATATCCGGGAACGGTTATGACCACCTGGCAGCGCTCCGGAAGAGTAGGGCGGAGCAGTCGTGAATCCCTGACCATACTTATTGCTCAGGAGGATGCTTTGGATCAGTATTTTATGCGGCATCCTGCTGACTTTTTCAAACGCGATGTTGAGTCAGCAGTCCTTAATCCTGATAATCGAACAATTTCTAAACAGCATCTGGCCTGTGCTGCCGCTGAACTTCCCATTTCAATAGATGATCCGATAATTGCAAATAAAGCAGCTCAATCAGTGGTACTTGAAATGGCTGACAAAGGTGCACTTTTGCTTTCTGAAGACGGAAGCCAATGGTTCGGGGCTAGAAAATACCCCCATCGTGAGATTAATCTGCGTGGAAGCGGAAGGACTTTTGTGATCCGGTCAGAAAACCAGGGAAAGGTCTTGGGTGAAATTGATGCCATGCGATGCATGAAAGAATGTCATCCAGGGGCTATATATCTTCATCGAGGTCTGACCTGGTTGGTTAAAAAACTTGATTTAAATAATCGTGAGGTGCTGGCGGCAAGAAAAAATGTCCATTATTTTACCAAACCTTTAAGTGAAAAGAGAACCAATATATTAGATATATATAATACAAAGTTTATTCTTGGTCTTAAGGTGAGTTTTGGCTCTCTTCGAGTAACTGATCTGGTAACTGGTTTTCAGCGTCGTTTAGTTGCCGGACATAAACTGATCGCAACCGATAGCCTTGATCTGCCTCCTTCTATTTTTGAAACGGAGGGACTCTGGATTGAAATTGCACCTGAGATTCAAAGTACTATTGAAAAGGGTAAAATGCATTTCATGGGTGGAATTCATGCGGTGGAACATATTCTGATCGGCATGTTTCCTTTGTTGGTGCTCTGCGATCGTAACGATGTTGGAGGTATAGCCTGTCCCTTTCATGAACAGCTTCCCGGACCAGGAATTTTTATATATGATGGGTATCCCGGCGGAGTTGGATTAAGTGCTAAAGCTTTTGAGAAAGTTGAAGAACTTCTACGTGCCGCCCTAGATACTCTCAATGATTGCGAATGTGAGATAGGTTGCCCATCCTGTGTCCATTCCCCAAAATGTGGTTCCGGTAACCGCCCTATGGATAAAGCTGCAGCATGCCATATTATTCATGGACTTTTGCAACCAAACCAAAAAGCAGGAAAAATTAGTGGAGAGCATTCATTGTTATCGGTGAAACACCCTAATGATCAGGAAAAAGAAGAATCTTCCGTTGCTCTTCCTGGAAGATATGGTGTTCTTGATCTTGAAACAAAACGTTCGGCAGATGAAGTTGGCGGTTGGCATCGGGCAGACAGAATGGGGATCAGTGTGGCGATTTTATATGATTCTAAATCTGAAACATATCACACCTATCTTGAACAGGATATTTCTTCTCTCATTGATCATCTTCAAAAGCTTGATCTTTTAATAGGATTTAATATTAAAAGATTTGATAACAGAGTGCTTTCAGCCTATACACCCTTAGACCTTAATTCCTTGCCAATTCTCGATATGTTGGAAGAAATTAAAAATCGCCTCGGATACAGGTTGAGCCTTGATCGGCTTGCAGAACACACCCTTGGGGAAAAGAAAAGCGCTAGCGGGCTTCAAGCATTGGAGTGGTATAAGGAAGGAAATTTTAAGGAAATTATTACCTACTGTCAGAAGGATGTTGAAATTACCAGAAAACTTTATTTATTTGGCTTTCACAACCGTTATCTTCTGTTTAATAACAAAGCTGGAAAGGTTGTCAGATTGCCTGTTCGTTTCAGAAGATAGGATTGGCAACAACCAACACCTTTTTTCACTGTTGCAATGATTTTGTTATCCTTACCAGGACCACTGCGCAGATTAACGGTCTCTCCCTTGACAATAACCGTTTTCTTGCTGGAAAGAAGGGAGCTGTATATCCAACCTTTGTCATTTTCGAAATCTTTTATCTGAGCCCAGTCGCCTTCGCGTTTCAGGATTTCAACAGGAAAACCTTTGAATACTTCCCATAAGACCTCATTTTTGGTGCTCGGTCCGGATCGGATATTAACGCCGTCTTTAATTACGCTTGCGTATTCCTGAGCATAGGCAGAGATATTTGTAAAAATGAAAAGAATGAGTATCGTAAGTCCAAATATTTTAAGTATATTTTTTTTTTCGCTATCCATAATCAGTAATCCATTGGTTATGTTCTGATTGTTATGAAGAAGGTTTTCACTCAAAGTTCTGGGTTACAATAATCAGCTTGGAATCTTATCAGTTATTTTTAAATAGTCCTATAGCATTATCAGCCCATCAAGTCAATTCGAGAATTTGAATTTTCATATATGACGTATATTACAAAATCTTATGATTACATAATGTTAGGTCTCTTTGGAAAAAGTTACTGTAAATGGTCCATTGACAGGACTCGTATTGGACCGTAGCATGCAGAGGCTTCTTCTCCTGTATTATCAGTATCGGTCATTATTGCAATTGCATTAACGTCCCCCGGCTCACTGTTAAAGAATTTTTTAGAATCCTCTAGTATATTTCTTTTTTCTTCACGCCAGATCCCGGTATTCTCCGGGCCGCTTTCAACAGCAATC
>CAMYJP010000043.1 GCA_947258675.1 uncultured Desulfobulbaceae bacterium
TGATGATGAAGGAAGGTATAAATTTGATCTTGACCCAGGTTTCTATGTGGTAGTAGCCCGCAAAAGGCAGCAAGATGCCGGAATGGGACCTATAAGCAATAAAGATTTTTTCTGCTATCCGGCTAGCAATCCCATTCAAATTTTACAAAATCAAACAAGTACAATCGAGATTGGGTGTTATCCACGAGACGATCTTGAAACTTACCTTAATAAAGATGGAATTGATCCTCGCGGGAAAAAAATGACCGGCAGAAGAACGGTCTCCTTAGAGCGGACTGAACTGAACATAACTCCAGGGAATCCGGAACTTCATCAAAAAAAGCCAACCATTATATCTGGAAGGGTTACCGACCTGACAGGAATGCCCCACAGCGGTTTATATATATCTGCCTATCAGGCCAGTAACAATTCACTCTTTCAGATGCACCTTGTCCGTTTGATCACCGATTTTATTACTCGTACAGATGAAGACGGCCGCTACAGTCTTTCGCTTAAGTCCGGTGGAACCTATTTTCTCGTTGCAAGAGAATTAGTTGGTGAAGCACCAAACAGGAATGAATATTACGGATTGTTTGAAGGAAATGCAAATCACAGTATTACCCTTGCAAACGGCGAACAGCTGGTGAATATAAACATCAACGTTGAAAAAATCATGCCATGAATTTCATAAAATATCTGCATATTCAGGCAAATTTTTTTGTCCTGCTCTTTCTTTTAGGAGCACTAATATTATCTATTATCAAGCCTGTCTTGTTATCTGCTTCACAATTAGAATATCATGATAAAGTTATTCGAAAAGATGAAATCTGGTCCGGAGAAGTTATTGTCAAAGGGGTTGTTGTGGTTGGCCGGGGAGCAACCTTGATCATTAAACCTGGTACTAAGATTAGGTTCAGGAAAATTGACCGCAACAATGATGGTATCGGCGATTCAGAAATCAGAGTCCTCGGTCGTCTGCTTGCAGAGGGAACGGAAAAAAGTCCTGTAACTTTTCTTTCTGCTGAATCTAAGCCATCAAACAAGGACTGGTCGTATGTTCTTATTTTTGCATCAGGAGAGGTTAACAAACTACAATTTTGCATTTTTCAGCATGCATTTACCGGACTTCAGGTACACTTTTCCACAGCTGAACTTACAAACTCAATATTTAAAAACAATTTTGAAGGAATCCGCTTTGGAAGGGCAAAATTTCTCATTAAAAATAATACATTATTAGAGAATTACATCGGTATCCGTTTCACAAGGATGGAAGGACCTGCTACTATCACAGCTAATAAAATAACGCAAAACCGGATAGGTATCTTTCTTGTCCCTTCTGGACAAAACATTCAAAACTTTTTTGAACCTGACCGCAGCGGAAAACCCTGGAATACTGGAAGGCTTACAATCAGTGGAAATAATATTTACGCTAACACAGAGTACAATTTAAGTTTGGGTGAAAAACAGATCTGGGATCTAGATGTAACGGGCAACTGGTGGGGAACCAAGGTATCTTCTGAAATTAAAAAATTAATCTTTGATTTTTATCGTGATCCATCTCTTGGCAAAGCCTTATTTCTACCGACCGCTGAAGATGAAATTGCAAATGCTGGTTTTCCTGGCAATGAATTGATGGTAAACCGACAAAAGGAGGCAAGAGCCGTTTCAGACTTGCGATTAATTAATCCCACCGAGTAGATATCTTTTTCCTTTCAAATCATCAATAAATGCGCCATAAATTTCCTGCAATGCCGCATCAAACGAGGCAACTGAATCATGCATGGTCGCTCCCTGCACAACCACTTTGGCAGTGTATTCCTTACTCCAGGCTGACTGCTTTTGGCTGTTCGTTTCTAATCCGATTTCAAGGGAAACTATAACCCTGGTGTTTATCTCTTCTTTCAGCACCTCAAATCGTGACAACCTACTAACAACTACCCCGTCTGCATCCATACCTGGTTCATATAAAGACACCATGTCTGCAGCGCCAGCTGCCCGAAAAAACAGGCGCATATTTTCTTGAATGAGATATTTGGGGGCGTTCTGCCAGTAATGATATCGAAACCTATGAAGCTCAAGCGGATATTTTGAATCAAGATATAAAATGGCCCTTTCGTTATACAGCCCAGATGTAAGCACCTTTTTTATACCAAGGCGTCCTGACAATATTGGTCTATCAAGCTGTTTTGTATGTATATCTGTATGGAGTCGATAAAAATGGTCTTCCGGTACCGGGCCCATATTGACAGCGCAAGCCGATAACAGAAAAACCAAAAGGGAAATAAGACTAAACCGATATATCATTGTCATCAAGTACACTCTTAATTCTTTGCATGATCTTTGGTTATGTTTCTTCCACCCAGCAAAACCCCAGGGTTTTCCCTGACATCTCTGCTGAACTCATTAATGTTCCGAGATGAACCTTCAAGGTTGTAGACAATTGAATTAATGTTCTGAGATACAAGCTCAAGTGATTCTCGCAATGCAATCATAGCGTTTCGTATGTCACTATCGTTTTCTGAGATCATTTCTTGTGCATCATTTATAAGTTCATCAACATTAACCAAGGCTCCGGAAAAATCTTCGGAGATCAGTAACAGATTTTCTGTTATTTTATCGGCATTGTTGAAAACATTATTTAAGTGCTTCTGATTATTCGCTCCAATCAAATCAGAAAACTGCTCTGCACCATCAGTTAACTTTTCTAAAAGTAAATTCAAGTTTTTGCTGATCTCGGGCAAGCGGTCCTGAAGTTCTTTGCTGATACCACCTACATTTGATCCAAACGACGCAATTACAGGTTTAATGTTATTTTGGGAGAGGTCCTGCAATTCAATAGCAACAGAGTTCAAAGATGCTATTAAATCAACTCCTTCTTTCCCGGTAATAGTGTCCCCGGCCACGAGGTATTTGAGACTTTTGCCAGGTAGAATATCAATCTGCTTTTCTGAAAGAACAGCAGGCATTATTATAGATGCATAACTGTCCATAGGAATTTTCCATTCTTTTCGCAGTGCAAGCTTGAGCCTGAAAAGCATTTCTTTTTCCTGCTGAAATGGGACAATTGAGTCTATAACTCCTATTTGATAGCCCCCGAAGGTAACCTTGCTTCCTTTATGAATTCCGGTGATATTTTTATAATTGACGTAATAGGGAACTGTGTCAGCACTCCGACCTGATATTCTGAATAGTGCTGCCAGCAGCAAAACAGTCATACCAAAAACAAAGCAGCCAACAAATAGGTAGTTTAGATTATCTCGTTTCATAGCCATTGTATGTTCAGAATTCAACTTGCCAACTTTGCCTATCTATTTGAAACATTTATACTTTCTATTGTGTGCAGAGACTGTTTTAAAGTTTATGGTTACAGTTAGTTAAAATAAGTATGATAGTTATCTTGCTGATATTCGAGTGAAAATGAGCAGCCTCACGAGGAAAGATTTATTAAAGTTAACAATTGAAGAATCCTGCTTTATGTATATCGGACTATCCTGTCAAACGCTGAAGGTATTCAGCGGCATCTACCATTTCTCTTCGAGGTCTTCGGTTCAGAAGGTTTTGAATCTTAATATTGTCGCTGTTTCGTATTTCTTCAACCGTACCAGTCATGAGCACCTCGCCCTGATCAAGAATAGTTATACGATCAGCAATTTTAAATGCACTCTCCAATTCATGTGTTACTACAACTATCGTGATATTCATAGAATTCCTGAGCAACAGGATAAGCTCATCAATCTCAGCAGAAACCACAGGATCAAGACCGGCCGACGGTTCATCAAAAAATAGTATTTTTGGATCCATGATAATTGCCCTTGCCAATGCAGCTCTCTTCACCATTCCCCCGGAAAGCTCTGAGGGCATTAGATCTTCAAAACCGGCTAAATTAACAACCTCCAGTTTTATCCTTGTCATAATCTGAATGGTTTTTTTATCGAGCTTAGTATGCTCCAATAGAGGCAATTGAACATTCTCTGCTACTGAAAGCGAACCCAGAAGTGCTCCTCCTTGAAAAGCTACTCCCATTTCTCGTCGAAGTTCATACATTTCCTGATGTTTCAACACATTAATATCTTTACCGAATAATCTAATAGCACCTGAAACCGGCTGTTTCAAACCGAGCAAAGAACGCAGCAAGGTGCTTTTGCCAGAACCACTCCCTCCCATTATCACCATGATTTCGCCTTTTTCGACATTCATGGTAACACCATTAAGAATGGTCCTATCGCCATAGCTTAAAACAAGATTATCCACTTCAACCATAGCACCGGCTTGTTCCATCTGATCCATAATAATCCTCAATGATTAAGAAAAAATGTAAAAACCATGTCCGCAAGAATTACTAAACTGATTGACATGACAACAGATCTCGTTGTTGCCTTGCCGATACCTTCTGCACCACCATGCACTTGAAAACCATTGCTTATACCGATTAAAGCAATAATTATCGCAAAAACCACGCTTTTAATTAAACCTTGCATCACATCATCTACCTGCAAAACAGCAAGCGAACTGTTCATATACATCTGTAAATTGATGTTGAGCTGTACAGAGGTATAAGCAGCCCCTCCTAAAAGACCCATAAAATCGCCCAGAATAGTTAAAACAGGTACTATTACCATCATAGCGACAAGATGGGGTACCGCTAAATATCGTACAGGATTAATGCCCATAACACAAAGCGCATCAACTTCCTGATTTTCCTGCATTGTCCCAATTCTTGCCGTTATAGCAGATCCAGACCGACCAGCCACCAGAATACCGACAATAAGGGGAGAAAATTCCCTGGTAACAGAAAGCGCAATACCTATTATTACTTTCCCTTCGGCTCCAAAAGTCTTTAATGTTTCAATTCCCTGGATAGCCAGCATTATGCCTACAACAAAACACAACATTGCAACAATTGGAATAGCCTGAACACCGATCTGGAATGATTCGTAAAATATTTTTGATATGCTGACCGGTTGATAACGGCGTGGTCCACAAAAAAGCCAGAATAAACTTTCAGCAAACAAAGTGGATACATAGCCTATCTCTTCGAAACCGGTAACTGTCTTTCTACCCAGATTCTCAAAAAAAATCCGCATAACTCGTAACCAGTAGAACACTTATTGGTTTCGTGCTTCGTTAATAGAATCGTAAATAGTAAATACCTGGTCAAGCTTAGCAAGCTGCAGCACCTGCATTGCTGCTCTGCTCGCACCGACAAGCCCAAAACGAAGGCTGTTTTTGTTAGCATACTGCAAACCTTCTACAAGGCTTGCAACTCCGGAACTATCGATATATGACACAGCTGATAGATCTACAAGCACATGCTTGTTTTTTTTCAGTAGCGTTAATATTTGTTCTCGGGCTTCAGGTGAAAACTTTAAATCCACTTCTCCACTCAAAGCGACCACTGTGAAAGGCTCTGCTGAAATAATCTGAAATTCCATTTTTCTTCCTTATGCTGGTAAAAGTTTCTTTTTCATCTGCAGTACATTCCCGGACCCGTTACGATTCTCAAGGAATCTCACATCATCCATTAACTCTTTCATAAAATGAATACCAAGACCTCCAGGACGTATTTCTTCTAGAGATCTCGATTTACATAGGTCAAGGTCAACTTTTTCTGCATAGTCAGTAAAACACACAATCACTTCATTGGGTCTATAATACATCTCCAATAAAATATTTCCGGAAGCATCACCTTTATAAGCATGAAGAATTATATTAGCGCATGCTTCATTCGAAGCGAGCACAAAATCATCAATAAAATCTATTGAACAACCTTTCTTAACCAATGCATTACGAATTGCATCACGAACCCCTTGAAGCTGTTCAGCACTGGAATTAAAACGAGCATTGACAATTTTTTCATATCCGTGCATTCCTGTCCTCCAGCAATAACAAGGTAATATCATCTCTCAAAGGGTGTGAAGAACCGTCAAACTGACTTATCATTGTTGTTAATCTTTCCTGGGGCGGTAGATGACTCAATTTATTGATTATATCTATTAATCCATCCACGCCAAGTTCTTTTCCTTCACTTATGTGACCTTCAGTAACACCATCGGAATAGATGTAAAGACTACGATCACCAAGCGTAAGCCTTACTTCCGGAAATTCATTACCTGGTACAACTCCAAGCGGCGGTGTTTTTGCTCCAATTTTGAATGGTTTTCCATTTTTATTAAGAATGAGAAGGGGAGGATGTCCTGCGTTAACCAACTGAAGTGAGCCGCTTTCAGGCTCGTATAGACCTGTAACCATAGTTATGAACATACCCCTAATGGTTGTTTCACATATTTCATCGTTTAAAGCTGACATTAACCTACTTGGTTCATCAAGCCGCTTTCCTATGCAGTGAAATAAACTGCTGACCTTAGCCATCATAAGCGCTGCAGTTGTCCCCTTTCCCGAAACATCACCAAGGGTAAAATAAATTCGCCCATCTTCCAATGTATAATAATCATAGAAATCACCAGAAAGATAACGAGCCGATACATTAATTCCATTTACAGGGAAATCATCACTTTTTGGTGACGGCAGTAGAGTTTGTTGAATCTCTCTGGCAAGTTTTAGTTCTCGATCAAGTTCTGCGGCAAGTAGATCCCTTTCTTCCAAAGCTTTTTCGAGTCTCCAGGTCAAATCCTGATAATTCAAATTGCTTTCAGTCAGCTGAACATTAGCTTCGCGAAGCACTTCATTAAAGTCATTTTGCTTGCTTATTCGCAATCCAAGCGCCTCAGCTGCCTCTTCAACCTGTTCTGGTACAATATTCAAATACTGTTCAATTTGTTCTTCATTAAAAGTAAAAAATTTGTTCAGCTTCTGCTTGCATCTTTCAAGAACTATGAATTTATCTTTTGAACTGAATACAGCAGCCATCCAATCTGCACCATCAAGTATATAAGAAAGTGTGGTTGATTCAGATTCGTGCAAATTATTCAGCCCTACATTTTTTTCACCACCAAGAGCCTGAGTAAGATCATCAGGGAGAGACCAGCTTTCAGCAAGCATCATGGTAACCTGTTCATGTATTATTCCAAAATGTTCCATTTCCTTTTCCCGTCTACCATCAGGATCTAGACTATTTAACTCAGGCCATATAGCGGCTTTATCTTGATTGAGATGCAATAAAACCAGCATACCAAATACTTGTAAAAGACCAGCGGTAAAGCATTCATCTGAGTCTAAGGCTGTATCCTTTCCGATTATACGTGCACAAATAGCATGGCGTAGAGCAAATTCCCAAAATACTGATATATCAAGTCCTGGGATCACCTTGTTCTTTAACGCACCTTTCACTGAAAGGCAGAGAGCAAGGTTACGAAAAGCTCTGTGTCCCATGAGACTTATTGCCCGTGAGATAGAATGTACTTTACCGGCAAAACCAAACATGACTGAATTAGCAATACGTAGAAGTTCAGCAGCAAGGACTGGATCTTTGGCAGCCAGGTCGGCCAGCTGGTCATTATCTAGATATTCTTGGGAACAGGCACGCATTATTTCAATGGCTGCCTGCGGTGGTGCAGGGAGGTCCGAAGGATTGATGTTGAGTATCGTCTGATCTTTTATCATCATTATTTAAATGGATGATGATTACCAATGCAAATGCCAAACATGACCAAATTCTATCGCATAGATAACCAAAACAATATTTGAAAACGATTGATATAAATATTCGTTTATTTTCGGAAGAAAAATTAGATTTCTTTATTACTGAATAAAACTCGACAGCAGTAAAGACAAATCTGTTCAGAAATCTTCGCTTGATCAACTATTTTAAATGAATTCTCAGGATAACAAATAATTGAATTAAACTTTGATGATGAAGCTTGCAGAAGGATTTCTCTATTAATAGTTTCAGGCAAGAAAGCTGGATGGCAATGGAGATTAAAAAGATTATTTCTGAAAGGATGGTATGAAAAAAAAATTTATAGGAGACTCTACTGAACGATAGTAAATAGAATTTTGGATTAATAAATTCGGCGTTTTTATGTCTATTCTTTAAACACGACTTTCACATTTTGAGATAAGTATATAATTCAACCTCCCCCGACAAATCGAATCAACTCAAGTTTTGAATTCTCTACTAACTCAAGCGATTTGTACTGGTCGCGCCTGATTATCTTTCCATCATATTCAGCTACAACAGTATCCGGGTTGAGTTTCAACTCGAGAATAAACTCTTCCAGAACAAGACCTGTACGGATTTCTTTTTCTTCTCCATTGCATATTATTTTCATTGATGAATTCCTACTAAGATTGATCTCATTCACTTCCCAATATTATCCTTAAAATCTGATTAGCCTGATGGTGTGCCGCAATACCGACCCTTGGAGCCATAAGCCCCTGCCCCGCTTGCGCAGCGGTCTCGTTATCACCAACAAGATATGCGCCAGGGAAAATTCTTCTTGTTAAAATAGTGTTATTTTCTCCGTAACCAGCCATTCCAGAAGCACCAACATATACTGTGTCTGGCATATGCATCCTTACTGCACGCAAGGCGACAGCTTTCATTACCGGATCATCAAAACATTCTGCAAGTACATCGACTTCGTTAAAAATCAGTGGAATAGTATCTTCGGTAAGACGTTGATCTACTGTTTCCACTTGAACATAAGAATTTACTCTAGAAAGGTTACTTTTAAGCGCCTCTGTTTTTTTCATACCTATTTGGTCAATAAAATACTGTTGTCTATTTAAATTGCTCGGTTCTACAACGTCGAAATCTGCGACTATCAATCTTCCTACTCCAACTCTTGCCAGGGCGACAGCAACAGGAGATCCGAGTCCACCCAGACCCATTACGCCAACCGTCGCACCCTTAGCAGCTTCATGAACACCTGGAGTATGTCGAGCAACGAGCAAACATTCCATCTCCTCCCTCGATGGAATTTCACCTTTTTTTATAAAACAACAGGTGTCGCCGTCATTGAGCAGATATTCCGCAGATACCGGATAACCGTTGACAATAAAAAGATCTGCTTCTGGTTTAACCTCTTTAGCAAGGTCAATTGCACGCACCCCTTCATAAAATTCTATTAAACGTTCATTTACATGTAACATAAGGAAAAAAAAGAAATCAGCCGAGAATACTTTGCAGTGTGCCGATGTAGCTGAGAGAATTTTATCCCATATCTCTTGTTTAGAAGATATTTCAGCTTTAGGGTTAATATTTCTGATACGGAGGCATGTTTGTCCGTTTAGCCATTTCACGCACTATATCAAAGTCGGAATCGTTAATATCTATATATCCCTGCACCAGTGCTTTTTTAAGCACCTTCACTTCTTCACCATCAAATAAAATGGTATCGTCCTCAGTGATTGACAGCACCGCATCTTTAAAACGCAAAGCAAAATCATCATCAACCCGCTGGGTAACACCAAAATTACAATAGGGAATTGGTTTCCCTTTACCAATGATGGCAAAATCATCTTCATCAAGACGGCCTGCAGCAACCATGGTTTCAATATCATCTATGGGTAGCGCCCCAGCATCATATTTATCATAAAGCACTGCATATGCCACTTTTTCGTGTTTAAATGAGCCATTAGGAATAGTATAAAAAGCTAGATCCTCCTCTGGATCCATACCATTTTCGAGCATGATATCTACCTGACTCATGAATCCGGTCGGCGCAAGAGATGGCCCGAAAACCATACGCTTACCTTTCAAATCTGCTATCGATTTTATCGAACTGTCTTTCTTGGTTATTATAACCCCTTGCGAGAGATGTTCGAGTGATCCTTTTTTTTCAGCTGCGAGGATTTCGACTCCATGAAATCTGTTCAGCATTATGTAAACAAGGGAATTGGTATGTGTAAAATCGAGATTCTCTACTTCCTGCATGAAGTTGATAGTATCGATAGCTATCGGTTCAAAATTCACTTCCAGTTTTTTGTTGAGATATTCGGTAAAGGCAAGAAATCTGTCAAGCGTTTCCTGCTCGCTGTTGCAAATCATATAACCGATTCTGTAGGTGGGAAGATCTTGTTTTATAGATGGATTCGAACTGCATGAAGCAATTAACAAGATAGTGCCGCTTACAAAAGTAATTGTCAATACCCTGAAAAAACTCTCAGTATATTTGTTAAGATACTTATTCTGCATCATTTGATCGAAACGTCCGGTTTTGGGCTTGGTTTGGTAACTGTCTTGATTAACTTCCTGAGTTTACCAAGAGCGTTTTCAACCTGTTGCGTATTGAAATGGTCATGTTCATCCGGTGGATTTGCACTGTTTATTTGCAACGCTGTTGTATACGATAGTTCAGCTTCCGGAAACAGCCCTTTTTCTTCCTGGGCAATTCCTAAATAATAATAAACCATTGCATCGTTACCATTAACAGTAATGGCTGCCCTAAAAGACTCTATGGCAGGATCATATTGTTTTTGTTTGGTTTTAACAAGGCCAAGCCCTTCGAGCCCGTGGAAATGCTTTGGGTCCAATTCCAGAATTCGCTTCAACTCTTTTTCCGCTTCAATAAATTTTTCCTGACTGAACAGGGCCATTGCTAATTTATATCTTGCATCAACATCACCAGGTCTCAATTCAAGCAGGATCCTGTACTCCATTTCCGCAACAGAATCAGGCATATTTTCCTCTTCAACATGCCCTAAAGAATTGTCTGCATGAACGACCAGGATGAAAGCGGTAATAATAAGCTTTAATCCAAACGCTCTTTTCATAGAAAATTTCATATGATGGTTAACGGGGAAACTAGATGAGTTTTCGTACTCGTAAAAAGTCCTTGGCAACGTTTTTTGGCTTATCGCCGGAAGTTACTTTTGCGGTAATGTCTAGATAGGCATTATTGTCGATCACACCGGCAAGCTTATTTAAGATGCGAGGTAAAAGCGGAAAATTCGTCAAAACATCACGGCGTAACAACGGCGCGCTTACAGATGGAGACACACTGTTTTTTGAAAACCCAAATGGATTAAGCCAAATAATATCCAGTTCTCTATCATAAAGATCTTTTACCGTTGTATATTCCTGATTTGGATCATCCTGTCTTTCTTTCTTTAGGATGGCCAAAGCATCACCAGTATCCTCAACAATAATGTCGACACGCTCACCTTCAATCGTACTTTTCATGGCCTCATAAAGTTCGACCTCATTTTTGAAATACCTAATCTGAACATTAGTACCAGTCCGCTCATTAATAAGAGTGACCAAAAGTTCACTCATAACTCTGTCTTGTGAATTATCAAGCGCTCCTACATATAAAAATCTACCGACACAAGCTTGAACCGGGTCTGACATAAGACATAGACTGAAAACTACAAGATATAGCCATACAAATTTTTTAAACATGATAAAACCTCTTTCTTTCACGTAGCATAAGGAATAGTTGATAAGTACTCATTCCAATTATCGAACAGCAAGCTTTATTAATTAACGCACAATAACACCAATTATATCACTAAACGGGATTAATTCCCAACAAAAGATAAAAAGACCTTCAGGTGCACACCGGGCAACCCTGCATGCGCAATGGTCTCTCAAGATGGCATGACTTTAGTAAAGAATCATTTTCAAATATTTCAACTGTGGACCCGTCCGCTTTAATTTTTCCTTCATGAATGATAATGGTACGTTCACATAGATCAAAAACCATGTCAAGGTCATGGGTGGCTATTATTTTCGTGTGCTTAAAAGATGCCAAAAGGACTATTAATTGTTTTCTAGAGCGTGGATCAAGTCCAGATGACGGTTCATCCATAACTAAAATATCAGGCGTCATTGAAAGGATAGAAGCAATTGCCACACGCCTTTTCTGGCCAGTTGATAATTTATAAGGGGGACGTTCTTTAAGATGAATAGCTTCAACAGTTTGCAATGAAGAATCAACCCGTCTATTAACCTCTTCCATTGGCAAACCTAAATTTAATGGTCCAAATGCAACGTCATCGTAAACCCTTGACAAAAACAACTGATCATCAGG
>CAMYJP010000044.1 GCA_947258675.1 uncultured Desulfobulbaceae bacterium
TATTCCAGAGCCATGGGTTTGGTAACATAAAATACGTAGAGGCTGCCGGAGCAGCCGCTGAAGGGATTATTTTCCCTGCTGGCCGCTTGCTGGTGGCTGATGTACTTTCTGATAGTAATCCACAAAAGGCCCTTCTGCTGAAGTATAAAAATGATTATGAATCAAAATTTAAAGAGGAGGCTTCCACCTTTGGTGGGCATGCATATGATGCACTGATGATTCTTGTTGAAGCAATTAAGAAAGCTGGTACCGACAAAGAAAAAGTGCGTGATGCCATTGAAAATATGATCGGTTTCGCAGGCACAGGAGGCGTATTTAACTTTTCTGCCGAAGACCACAACGGGTTGTCATTGGATGCCTTTGCTATGCTGACTGTAAAAGACGGCAAGTTTGTATTATATGAGTAGGTTTACCCGGAGTACATCAAAAAATAACACCATAAAAGGGGCGGAAAACCGGTGAAGGTGTTCCGCCCCTTTTTCCATTGGGCATAAGTATAATGGTTGTATGCACTGTTATATTTAGCCTACCCGACAATGCTTGAGGAGCATTTCAAGTTAGTATGAGCTTAGAGCTTTTCCTGCAATATCTTTTAGCCGGTGTCACATATGGTATTATCTATGCGATTGTGGCTATTGGGTTCAATATTATCTACAATACTACCGGTATCATCAATTTTGCC
Organism: uncultured Desulfobulbaceae bacterium; assembly: GCA_947258675.1. The sequence goes on from CAMYJP010000044.1 coordinate 683, forward strand.
CAGGGTGAATTTGTCATGCTGGGAGGAATGATAGCCATATCTTTGCAAGGATTCCTGCCTTTGTCATTAGCTATTCTGCTGGCTGTCAGCCTTACGATGATTATCGGCGCTTTGATTGAAATAGTATTTATCCGTTGGTTAAGCCAGCCATCGATTCTGCGCATGATCATTATCACTATAGGTGTTTCTATTTTAATAAGAGAGGTGGCACTACACATTTGGGGAGAAAGTGTTCGTTCTCTGCCCTATTTTGTTGGAGATGAAATAACCTCCATATCTATTTTAGGCGCCAGAATGTCACCCCAGGTTCTTTGGGTGGTTGGGGTCTGTGCAGTTATGGTGGCATGCTTGAGCCTGTTTTTTAAACTTACTTCGCTGGGAAGAGAGATGCGTGCCTGTGCGGCGAACCGTCGGGCAGCCATTCTTTGCGGTATTAATCCGCGAAATATGGTGACTCTCTCTTTTATACTTAGTGCCGGTATTGGGGCTATGGCAGGCTGCATGATGTCACCCATAACCTATACTGACTATGGTATGGGGCCTGGTTTGGCGATTAAAGGATTTACCGTGGCAATCATTGGTGGGCTTGGTAACAGCATAGCTGCAGTGGCTGCAGGCCTGTTGCTCGGTATTATTGAAGCCTTTAGTATTTCAATTTTGCCGCTTGCCTTTCAGGATGCCATTGCGACATCCATCTTGCTGATCATTCTTTTTGTAAGGCCGCATGGTTTGTTTGGCAGCAAAGAGGCTGCGAGTCTTAAGGAATTTTGATGCACTTTGTCCAGCGTTATATATCAGTCGTGATCCTATTCCTGTTAGTCATTGGTATTCAGTTAATCACTCATTTCACTGATACATCTTTTTACCTGACGCAGTTGACCATGTCTGCTTATTATTCACTGGTTGTGATTGGTCTTTGCACGGTCATGGGATATGCCGGACAGATATCACTGGGCCATGCTGGATTTTTTGCAATTGGTGGTTACCTTGCTGCTTCGCTTACAACCCATAATCTTTTAGAAATAAAGGATACAGTCTTTGTAACTTTGCTGGCAAAGGCAGGGATTCTTGTATCCAGGCAGGATTTATACGGAGATACGCTTCTCCATTTCCATCCTTGGGCTGCCTGTATTATAGCTATTCTCGCAACATTGCTTATTGCCTTCGCAATCGGCGGTCCCGTTTTAAAATTGAAAGGGCATTATCTGGCAATGGCAACTCTGGGCTTTGGTATAATAATCTATCGGATTGCACTGGCGAGTGCCTTTTTCGGCGAAGCAGACGGAATTTCAGAGGTGCCTGGCTTCACATTATTGCCGGGAATTACAGTAAGTGGAAGCTTTGGAGAGCGGGTTCTGAATTATTATATTGCCTGGAGTCTCCTAATCATTGGCTTGATTCTCCTTCTAAACCTTATTAACTCAAGGGTCGGTAGAGCGTTACGGTCTATTCACGGTTCCGAAGAAGCGGCCAATGCCATGGGAGTCAACACGGCGCGATACAAGCTCTATATTTTTGTACTGTCAGCAGTGTTCGCAGCAGTCGCCGGGATTTTCTTAACCCATTATAATGGCGGGATAGGGCCTTCGGAATCTGGAGTAATGAAATCAGTGCGTTATGTTGCTATTGTTGCCGTGGGTGGAATGGCTAATTTATGGGGCGCCCTTATCATGGGTATAATTCTGAATTTTCTCTCTTTGCGAGGGGTTTTTGGTTCATATGACGACGCAGTTTTCGGAGTGATACTTATCCTGATCATGCTCTTTGCCCCGGAAGGAATTTTACGACTGCAGATTTTACATAAAATCAAATCAATCATAAAATAATCGTTTAACTAATTCAGCCAGCTTAAACATTGTATTGAAAATGGTTCTATTAGAAGTAGACAGTTTGAATCGCCATTTTGGTGGACTACAGGCCGTGAATAATGTCAGTTTCAATGTAGATTCAGGTATGATCAAGGCTGTTATTGGACCAAATGGTGCAGGAAAAACAACTTTGTTTAATCTAATATCAGGAAACCTACCACCGAGCAGTGGTACAATTCTATTCAATTCGCAGGCAATACATGGCATAAAACCATACCAAATAGCCAGAATGGGAATGTCTCGAACCTATCAGAACATTAAACTTTTTCATGGGATGACCGCTCTGGAAAATATAATGATTGGTCGTCATATTCGCAGCAGAGCCGGTTTTATGTCCTCCATGTTCAATCTGCCTTGGACCTGGAAGGAAGAGAAGGAGGTGCGTGAAAAATCAATGGAGCTCTTAGTGCTCCTTGACATTGTCGAATATGCTGACACCGAGGTGAGTGGTCTCTCTTTTGGTCAGCAGCGGGCGGTTGAATTTGCCCGGGCCTTGGCGACCGAACCGAGTCTCCTTTTACTGGATGAACCTGCGGCTGGATTGAATATTTATGAGACCGCGGAAATTGGTCAGCTAATAGCGAAGATTCGAGCCCAGGGAATAACTGTTTTGCTGGTGGAACATGATATGTCGCTGGTCATGGATATTTCCGATGAAATCGTGGTATTGAGTTTCGGAGAAAAAATAGCAGAAGATCTTCCTCATAACATTCAGCAAAACGAGGAAGTTATCCGTATCTACCTGGGTGAAGATGGGTAGGAATTGAAGATTGAATATTGAAAAATAAAGATTTTAATAGGTTTTGGTGATCTATCACATGAAAGTGTCATTTAGTTGAACAACACTTTTCAATAAGGAAACAATCAGTGCTTAAGATCAGAAACTTAGAATCCGGTTATGGAAAATTACGGGTCTTGAAACGCATCTCTATGCACGTTGATTCTGGAGAAATCGTTACGATTATTGGAGCCAACGGAGCTGGAAAGACCACCCTGCTACATACTGTTTGTGGCCTTGTTAAACCAAGCAGTGGAAAAATTGTATTTAACGACCAGGATTTGAGAAAAATTCCTCCGGAAAAAATCGTTTCCCATGGATGTTCACTTGTTCCGGAGGGCCGTCAGGTGTTTGCAACCATGTCAGCGCAAGAAAATCTAATTTTAGGCGCATATGTACAATACAAAAAAAACAAAGAAGCAGTCCGCCAGGTATTGAATACCGTTTATAATCTCTTTCCTGTACTGAAAGAAAGGGAAAATCAGTTGGCAGGTACATTGTCTGGTGGGGAACAGCAAATGCTCGCCATGGGCCGTGCCTTGATGGCCAAACCCTCATTGATCATGATGGATGAACCGTCTACAGGTTTGGCCCCACTTATTGTTAGGGACATTTTTAATGTAATACGGAAATTACGTGAATCGGGTAATACAGTATTGCTTGTGGAACAGAACGCTAAAGCGGCTTTAACGGTTGCCGACCGGGGTTATGTCCTCGAAACTGGAAAGGTTATCCTGCAGGGACCTGCTGAGGATTTATTAGAGAACAAAGATGTCCAGCGCGCTTACTTGGGGCGGGATATTGAATAATGAAGAGTGAAAATTGAAGAATGAATAATAGTCTTTTAAAATTATAATAATTCCTTGAACCTTGAACCTTGAACCTTGAACCTTGAAGAAAAAAAAGAATGTATGTCAAGAAGTGATCTTGAGCAGTTGCAGCTTGAGAGACTGCAGTCGACATTGTTCAGAGTGGCTACGCATGTGCCTTTTTACCGGAACGAATTCAAATTGTTCAATGTTGATCCAGACGGTTTTCGCTCCCTGGATGAGTTGCGCAGCTTGCCTTTCACGACCAAGGGCAACTTGAGGAATAATTATCCGTATGGGCTTTTTGCCGTCCCATTACGTGATGTAGTAAGGGTACATTCTTCATCAGGAACAACCGGTAAGGCCACTGTAGTCGGTTATACCAAAAATGATATCAAAATATGGTCGAACCTAGTTGCCAGGATCCTTACCGCAGCTGGGCTGACCAAGGATGATGTTATACAGATAGCCTTCGGCTATGGATTGTTTACTGGGGGATTCGGTTTGCACTATGGCGCCGAAAGAATCGGTGCCTCTGTGATACCAATATCAAGTGGTAACACTAAGAGGCAAATTCAGATCATGCAGGATTTTAAGACAACAGCCCTAGTCTGCACGCCCAGCTATGCCTTGTTGCTTGCCGATACAATGTTGGATATGGGAGTTAATATCAACGGATTGCCCTTAAAATACGGACTTTTTGGCGCTGAGCCGTGGTCTGAGGCAATGAGAGAGGAAATTCACAAAAAAATGCATATTATTGCCACTGATAATTATGGTCTCAGTGAGGTAATGGGCCCGGGTGTGGCAGGTGAATGCCAGGAATGTAACGGTCTGCATATAAACGAAGATCATTTTCTAGTTGAAATTATAAATCCGGACACTCTGGAGCCGGTTCAAGATGGTGAAACAGGTGAGGTAGTTATTACAACCCTAACCAAGGAGGCTTTTCCGGTTATCCGCTACCGCACGCGTGATTTAACCCGGTTGATTCCAGAACCATGCCCCTGTGGCAGAACTTTGCAGCGCATGAGCAGAGTTATCGGACGCACAGATGATATGCTGATAATTAAAGGAGTTAATGTCTTTCCTTCCCAGATTGAATCAACACTGTTTGAAATAGAAGGGACAGAGCCACATTATCAGATAGTTGTCGAACGGCAGGATCATCAAGACAAGGTTACAGTTCTCGTTGAGGTCATGGAATCGATTTTTTTCGATGAAATGAAAAAGCAGCGCCATTTAATCGATACCATCAAGAAAAAACTGGCTTCGGACCTAGGTGTCTCCATAGATGTAAAGTTGGTCGAAGAGAAATCTTTAGAGCGTTCAGAGGGGAAGAGTAAACGGGTTATCGATAAGCGGAAGCTATGACGAAATTACTGTATTTTTTGTTTCTATATTGTTTTAATGGCAAAGATTTACTAAGAATTTAAAGATGCTAAGTAACAAGAAGATTGACGATTTGTCTTTTTTACCCTTTTAGTACATTACTTATATCTTTTGCCTTATCCACTTCTTCCTTGATTGATGTAACTTCCTTTACACCAGGGACTTTATCCTCAACAATTTTTTTGCCGGTTTCTTCAACATCCCGCATGCCATTCTTAAAAGATTTTATACCTTTTCCCAAACCAGCGCCAATCTCCGGCAGTTTTTTGCCTCCAAAAACTAGGAAGGCGATTCCAAGAATAACAATTAATTCAGGTGTGCCTAGACCAAACATTTTATTCCCTCCTTAAGACAGGTTGTATAATCACTCTGTTTTATTCTTCTTTATCTTCATCAATTTGAGGCGGCTCCTCATCTTTCGTGGCTTTTTTGAAGTTTTTTATTCCTTTGCCAATCCCGCTGCCAATCTCTGGAAGTTTGCCTGCACCAAAAATGATTACGATGATGACCAAGATGATGATAAGTTCTGGCATTCCAAGTCCAAACATTTTAAGTACCTCTCAAAAAATATAAAGGAGGACAGCGGATATTTTAATAACAAGCGCCCTAAATTCGATTTACCAAATCATGAAATTGTCATTCGGTTCGGTAAAACTTATGGTGAGATCAGGTTGCTTCTTTGCCCGCTCTTCGATTTGTAAGTACCAGGCTTGAGCTCCACGATCATATAGCACGATGTAACTACACTACTATATAATATTTACTCCAAAACAGCTGACATGAAAACAAATATTATTTTGGTTCAGTTTTGCAGTAACAGTATGTCTCGTAACAAATTATAGATACACTTATAATGGAACAGATGAAAAGTTCAATCACATCAACATGTTCCAACATGTTAACAGCTTGACTTTTTCATAAGATAATGCTTAATCCTTTTCTGGAAACCTTGATAAAAGAATACTAGGTCAGCAGAAGGGACGCTTTAATGGCTAAAGAATTACGAGGGGCATAAATTTTTTCTGTAAGCCGGGATTAAGAGCTTCAGGTGCATGATATATTTTGACAAGCCTTTACATTTTCGCAGGATTTAAGAAAAGTTCAACCAGCGCATGAAAAACATTCTGCACATGTGGATTGTCTATAGGCGCTTAGAATTAAAACTTTATTTTTTTAAATATTTGTGGCCATAACGACTATTGGTCAAACTAAAGAGACAGGAATTGAACACATGACAGGAGAGGAAAAGTGACAATTAGGGTAGGAATTATAGGCGGTTCAGGACTAGATGACCCGAAACTTATGCAAGAGATGGAGGAGTTTATTATAGAAACACCATATGGTCAGCCATCTTCGCCGCTGGTAAAAGGAAAACTGAATGGTGTGGAAACCGTGGTTCTTGCAAGACATGGTAGAGATCATTCAATCTTTCCTTCTGGTGTGAATTACCGTGCGAACCTTCATGCACTGAAAGAAGCCGGCTGCACCAGTATTTTAGCTACAACGGCTGTTGGGTCTCTAAGGGAAAGGATAAAGCCCGGTGACCTGGTTTTTTTAGACCAATTTATCGATTTTACAAAGCATCGACCAGTGACATTTCATGAGAAAAAAGTAGTCCATACTCCAATGGCAGAGCCCTTTTGTCCGCAACTTTCCCAGCTGTTAACAGAATCAGCCAAGGAATTAGATTTGAGATTTCATGATCGTGGCACAGTTGTCACCATTGAAGGGCCACGGTTTTCAACCAAAGCCGAATCTCATATGTTCAGAATGTTAGGTGCTGATGTTATCAATATGTCCACAGTCCCTGAAGTTATACTGGCCAGGGAACTTGGTATCTGTTATCAATCAATAGCAATGAGTACTGATTATGATTGCTGGAAGGAGGGTGAGGAACCGGTAACCTGGGAAATAATTCTTGCCACCATGAAAAAAAACGCTGAAAATGTAAAAAATCTTCTGATCAAGACTCTGCCGAAGATTATTGGAGCAACATGTTGCAATAATTAAAAAATGTTGATCAAAAGTAACTTTTTGCATGAAAAAATAAGGAGAAGAATATGCCAATAAAGTCAAAGATACGTACCGTGCCGGATTATCCGAAAAAAGGGATTATGTTCAGAGATATTACTACGTTGGTAAAAGATCCGGTAGGATTCCGTCTGGTAATCGATAATTTGACCCAGCATTATATCACCGGTGATGTTGATTTTGATATAATTGCGGGAATTGAGTCCAGAGGATTTATTATAGGAGGAGCATTAGCCTATACACTGGGTAAGGGGTTTGTGCCGATTAGAAAAAAAGGAAAACTCCCAGCAGAAATAATTTCCCAGGAATACGAACTGGAATACGGCACTGATAGCATAGAGATTCACAAAGATTCCTTCGCCAAAGGCACAAAAGTTCTACTCGTTGACGATTTGTTGGCAACAGGGGGTACCGCACTAGCTGCCGCAGCGTTGGTCGAAAAGCTAGGTGGAGTGATTGCAGAGATGTGTTTTATTGTCAACCTTCCTGATGTGGGCGGAGAGAAAAAACTGGTGGATAAGGATTATAAGCTCTACTCCCTTACCAACTTTGAAGGTGAATAGAAACAATTATCTGAATTATTCGATTTCTTTGATTGTTTCCTCAACAAGCTTTTGAAGTCTGGGAGCAGCTGACTCAGTATTTTTAATTACCTCATCTAGAAGGATAGGCGTGAAATCATCCGGGTTATTGACATTAGCAATCAATGACACCCCTAGCACCCTCATCCCCGCATGTTTGGCGACTATCACCTCGGGGACTGTAGACATCCCGACCCCGTCCGCTCCACAAAGCTTCAGATAACGAGTTTCAGCCGGCGTTTCCAGGCTAGGACCAGGGACAGCGGCATAAGTACCCGTAACTACGTTTGAAATCTGCGAACGGTTTGCACTGTTAATGGCCATTTCCAAGAGCGTTTTGTCGTAAGGTTCTGATAGGTCGGGAAAGCGAGGTCCCCATTCTTCAACATTGGGCCCTCTTAATGGGTTTTCACCCAGCAGGTTCAGGTGGTCGCGGATGATCATAACAGTTCCTGGTGAATAGGATGAATTAAGCCCACCTGCTGCATTCGTTGCGATAAGCGTTTCGGTTCCGCATAAAGAAAGAACCCTTACCGGGAAGGTCAATTCTCTGGTAGAATAGCCTTCATAAAAATGAAAACGCCCTTGCAGAGCGACAACCTCTTTACCGGCTAGGAGCCCATATATAAGATTTCCCTTGTGGTTGGGGAAGTGAGGAATATCTTCATAGGCAATACTCAGGCTGTTTTCAAATTTTTCCACCAGCCCACCAAGACCGGTTCCAAGTATTAAAGCGATACGCGGAGAACGTCTTATTTTTTTTTGTAGAAAGCTGGCCGATTCATCAACCTTTTTTTTGAATTGGGTCATTTCATTCATCATCTTTATAGAAAATCAATAAATTTTTAGCTGGATGCTAAAAAGCGCTTTTTCAGAATTTTGTCACATCAGCATAACTGGTTCAAGGCTGAAGCATGAAGGTAAAAGAAAGAAGTATCCCATAGAGTCAGCATGCTGCGGTTACACAACAGTCTGTTCCTTGGGCAACAAAATAGTAAAAACTGTTCCTTCACCAGGTGTGGAATTGCAAGAGATGCTGCCACCATGTTTTTCTTCGATGATCTGTTTACAGGAAGCCAGGCCAAGACCGTTGCCATCGGTTTTTGTAGAAAAGTGGGCTTGGAAGATTCGTTTTTGATGTCGTTTGGGGATTCCACATCCATAATCCCTGACTTTTATCATAACTTCACGATCCATTTGACCAGCCTCAATCTCAATTTCATCACCTGTCCCGCTGGCTTGTGCGGCATTCAAAGCTAGGTTTGATAGCACTCTTCTCATATCCAGTTTATTGAATGGAAATTCGGGCAGAGCCCTACTAATGGAAATTTTTACTTTTTTATCCTTTAAGTCTGAATGGAGACAAAAATCAGATTCTGATAATTCAAGAATAAGGTCAGTTAAAGAGTTGGGTTCCAGAATATAGGGGCGTTGCATATTTTTGTCATGAGTCAGAGCTTCATCAATCATGGTAGCCAGGTGCCGGCTAGATTCGAGCATTGTTAAAAGATATTTATGGGCGCGCCCGTCAGGAATCTCTCGTAAGAGAATTTCAAAAAGCAGAAAGTTTGTAAGTAGATTTTTCATATCATGTACGAGAATACTGACGCGCTTAAGATCATCGGCTATCCGATCAGTATCCATTCTGATTTTTCTACTCAAACTTTTCATAAGTGAAACCAGGGAATCCGGCTGACAGGAGAAAAACTTTCGAAAATCATTATGATTAATTTGAAGAAGCAGGCAACCATCCACCGCGGCAACCGTTGCTGACCTCGGTTTCTCTTCAATGAGTGCCATTTCTCCAACGTAATCAACAGGTTGAGTGACAGTGATAATTCTACCGTTTTTTATGATTTTGAGTGACCCTTTCAGAAGAATGAACATATCATCCCCGGTATCTCCCTCTTGAAAGAGAATCTCTCCCGGTTTCAGTTCTACTTCAGTAAATCGTTGGGCAATATTATGAATATCTTCTTTGGTTAGGGATTCGAAAAGGTCAATGCCTTTTAAATATTCAAGGCGTTCAGTGATCTCCATAATTCTGTCCCTCCGATGTCAGATTGTGGCAAAATCGAGAGTATAAGAATTGAGAATCCAATGCATTTCCATCATACAGTCCGAAGGATAAGTTGATTTGGTGAATTATCTTCGGCAGGGAATTCTAATCGTTGCATTACCTTTCAGCGTAAAAAGTTTCATAAAGCGTTTTGTTTAATAACGTCTTTAATCGCAGCGATATCTGCATCGATAACCAGGCAGCGTGAATGTTTCTCTTTAAGATCGGCCAAAGCAGAAGGTAAGACTAGATCCTCACCGATAGCTTTGGCTACTGCATCCCCGAATTTAGCCGGGTGCGCCGTTGCAAGGCAGACGATGGGGTTATCGTGGCCTGAATTATGATAGGATAAAGCAGCATTGACTCCAACGGCCGTATGTGGATCAAGAAGATATCCATTGGAATCATAAAATTTCCTGATTGTGGCAATAGTCTCAGATTCTTTAACACGTTTGGCCGTAAAATCTTTTGCTATACTGGGAAGCATATCAGAAAAGTCGAGACTTGAGGTACGTGAAAACTCTTCCATATCCTCTTCCGTTTTCAGGTGATTTTCATCGTTCAGATAGTAAAGGTAACGTTCAAAGTTACTGGCAACCTGAATATCCATTGAAGGGCTGCTGGTCGGCACGACAATCCCCTTGGAATAATCACCCTTATTAATAAAACGTGCAAGCAGGTCATTTTCATTAGTTGCGAGAATAAGTTTGTTTATTCGATCAGACCCTAGCAAACGTTTAGCAATATAGCCTGCAAAAATATCCCCAAAATTTCCAGTTGGTACTGAAAAGTCAACTGATTTGATGCCTGTATCAATTGAAACACGCAGCCAGGCAAAAATATAGTAGACCACCTGCGCCAGAATCCTTGCCCAGTTGATAGAATTTACAGCGCCAAGATGAAAGCGTTTCTTGAATGATATATCATTGAAAATTTGTTTGACAATGGCTTGACCGTCATCAAATGTACCATGAATTGCCAGATTGAAAACGTTGGCATCGGCAACCGTTGTCATCTGCAATTCCTGTATCGGGCTCACTCGCTTGTATGGATGTATGATGAAAATATTAATTCGATCTTTGCCACGTACACCATAAATAGCGGCGCTGCCTGTGTCACCGGAGGTTGCACCCAATATATTCATTTTATCATCGGTTTCTTGCAGAATGTACTCAAATATGTTGCCGAGGAACTGGAGGGCGATATCTTTGAAAGCAAGGGTCGGTCCATGAAACAATTCAAGAATATGAACGGGCTTTTCTTTTTTTATTGGAGTGATGTCAGGATGGGTAAAAGTACTGTAGGAAAGGTCTATTATGGCTTTGAGGTCTTTAGCCGGTATATCAGAAATAAAAAGAGATAAAACCGCAAAGGAAAGTTCTTGAAAAGTAAGGTTTTGCCAGCTATTGATTGTGGATTTATCGACAGTTGGCAGTATTTCTGGCAGCAGCAAACCACCGTCAGTGGCCAGACCCATCATAACCGCTTCTTTAAAGGGAATCGGTTCTATTCCGCCTCTGGTACTTTTATATCTCATTGGCTTTAGTTGGTTGAAGGGTAAAACAGGAATACTAATACACTCTAATCGTTCGATATGGAAGTATTATCTGATTGAAACCTTGTGCATTTGCGGTTGAACACTTTGAAATATGACCACTAAATGTTTGAGAAGGATTCAAGCTGAAGACACAGGAGAGTGATCAAGAAGTGATTTGCCGCCCATTTCATCAGGGATCGGTAACCCCATGATATCGAGAATCGTTGGGGCAATATCCATGAGCGCCCCTCCTTTATGCAATGTTGATCCAAGATATTGGTTGGCGATGAGAATAAATGGAACCGGATTTAAGGAATGAGCAGTAAACGGCCCGTTGTTCGCTGGATCAAGCATGATTTCAGCATTGCCGTGATCTGCAGTGATAATAACGATTCCTCCGTTCGCAGTGAACTTTTGGACTAATCGTTTGATACATTCATCCAAAGCCTCGCAGGCTTTAATCGCTGCATCCATAATGCCGGTGTGGCCAACCATATCACCATTGGCAAAATTGAGAACCACCAGGCTGTAATCATAATTTTCCAGCCTGGTAATTAATTCATCAGTGACCTTATAAGCGGACATTTCCGGTTTCATGTCATAGGTGGCCACGTCTTTAGGCGAGGGAACCAGAATGCGATCCTCCAGAGCAAAAGGCTCTTCCCGGCCTCCATTAAAAAAGTACGTTACGTGGGCATATTTTTCAGTTTCAGCAATTCGCAACTGTCTCATTCCATGTCTGCTGATTTCTTCGCCCAGAATCCTTGTCATTGATGTCGGTGGAAAGACTACAGGAAAGTCGAAATGCTTGTCATATCGGGTAAAGGTTACATATTCGCCTAAAACCGGTTTTCTGACAGCTGAAAAAGATTGAAAATCCTCATCGGTAAAAGCATAGGTCAGCTCTCGGGCTCTGTCTGCCCGAAAATTAAAAAACAGTACAGTATCGTTGTCGTTTATAATAGTTAGGTTCTCTCCCCAAGCTTTTCGAAAGACTATGGGTTTGATAAATTCATCCGTATCTCCCCGTTCATAGGCTTCAAGCACAGCTTGTGCGGGATTCTTGGACGTGGAAATGCCTTTCCCTTCAACCATGGCCTGCCATGCCTTGTGAACCCTGTCCCATCGATTATCTCTATCCATTGCATAATACCGTCCTATCACCGTAGCGATACAACCGACACCCAGCCTGTCAATTTCATTTTGCAGGTTGCGCAAGTGGTCTGCACCGCTTTTCGGTGGGGTGTCCCTGCCGTCCATGAATGCATGCACATAAACATTATGAAGCCCTTTTCTGGCCGCCAGGTCAATCAGAGCAACGAGATGATCAATATGACTGTGAACACCCCCATCGGACACCAACCCTAGAAGGTGTAGAGATGCTTTTCTTTGCAGTGTATCATCATAGGTTTTGTTAAGAATATCATTGGTGTAAAAAGCGTTTGATTCAATGGCTAAATTAATTCGGGTAAAATCCTGGTAAACAATGCGTCCAGCACCTATGTTGAGATGTCCAACTTCGGAATTGCCCATCTGACCTTCAGGTAATCCCACAGGTCCATTATGCGCGGTTAAAGTGGTAAATGGATATTTCTCCATTAAGCCATCAATGTTCGGAGTCCGGGCAACATGAATTGCATTGGTGTCTGATAATTCGCCATATCCCCAGCCGTCCAGGATAATCAACATGACTGGTGTTACATCACCCACTGCACCCTCCAGCTTTTTTTATTCTTCATTCTTCAATCCTACCCGCGATGCATCATGCCATAACCCCTCAAGATCATAAAATTTTCTGGTTTCTTTATAAAATATGTGAACAATGACATCATTATAATCCAGCAAGATCCAAATTCCCTCACGGAGCCCTTCACTGTTAGCTCCACTAATCCTTTTTTTGCCCATTTTGGTTTGGATAGATTCCGCTAATCCTTGAACGTGTCTGGTGGAGCGTCCACTCATTATTACGAAATAATCTGCAAATGAGGAAATGGTATGAACGTCGAGAATGATAAGATCTTCTGCCTTATGGTCAAGTCCTTCTTGAGCACATATCCTGGCAACTTTCAGACTGTTTTTTAGGTTAGGCTTAGATGGTTTTTTTCCCATATACTTATTACTACTTTGTGTTGCTAAATTGTATCCGGAATATATTTATTTGCGGTAGGTGATTCAGCACCAGATGAATGTATTTAAGAATTAATCTATAATACTTCTTCCTCAGATATTTGGGAAAGGGCTATTCATCATCTTCCTTCAATGTTTCAGAATGACCGCAGGATTTCTCAGGACACTGCAACTTTGGAGCAGAATTTTTTGTTATTTTTTCTAGTAAAAAAGGAGCGCCGCATCCAGGACATTTTTTATCTACTGGTTTATCCCATACAGCGAAATCGCATTTGGGGTACCGATTACAACTGTAAAAAATTTTACCGCGCTTTGAAATTTTCTGAACAATTTCACCATCGCAGCCCGTGTTAGGGCATTGTACACCGATTCCCTGCGAGTGTATATGCTTACATTCAGGGTATCCAGAACAAGCTAGAAATTTACCAAAACGGCCATGTTTAAATACCATCGGACGACCGCATTTTTCACACACTTCGTCAGATGCTTCAGATTCTTTCGGTTCAACAGGAATGACTGTGCCGTCTTTATCTTTTTTAAAGTTCTGAGTAAATTTACAATCCGGAAAATTCTCACAAGCTAGGAATTCTCCCATTCTTCCCCACTTGATAACCATTGTCCCTTCACAGAGTTTGCACTTGACAGTAGTAGGAGTTGCCTGCCGTTTTACAGATTTCATTTTCTGAGTTGCTTCCTCAAGCCTTTCCCGAAAGGATCCGTAAAATTTGTCAAGCAAATCACGCCATTTTACTTTCCCTTCCTCCACCCTGTCTAGGTTGTTTTCCATGGATGCGGTGAATTCTACATTGATGATTGAAGGGAAATGTTCAACTAGTAGATCATTAACAAGTATGCCTAGGTCTGTGGGGATAAATTTTCTCTGTTCCTGGGAGACATACTCTTTGTCAAGAATTGTCGAAATAATAGAAGCATAAGTGCTAGGTCGGCCTACCCCGTTTTCTTCCAGTGCTTTAACAAGGGAAGCCTCGTTATAGCGAGGTGGGGGCTGGGTAAAGTGTTGTTTTGGATCAATTTCCAGTACCTTAAGAATGTCACCCGAGGTTAAATCCGGTAATATCATTTCCTTATCATTCCCAGGGGGATGGCCCGCTTCCTTTTTCTTGCCATTACCGCCTTCAGAAGCGGAATCATCACTAGATTCAACGTAGAGGGTCATAAAGCCAGGAAACCGCATTATCGATCCTAATGCTTTGAGGCGATATTTGCCCGCAGATATATAGATAGCCGTCTGATCATAGATGGCCGACGACATCTGGGAGGCGACAAATCGTTTCCAGATAAGGGAATATAATGCAAGAAGATCTTTGTCCAACCTAGACGCAAGCTTTTCAGGAGTCATTGTTACGTCTGTAGGGCGAATTGCTTCATGGGCATCCTGAGCAGATTTGGATGTCTTATATTTTATAGGTTTATTAGGAATATATTTGCTACCATAATTCCCCTGGATATAATCACGTAAACTTGATAACGCCTCGTCATTGATACGCAAGGAATCTGTACGCATATAGGTGATCAGTCCAGTAGGCCCTTCATCGCCTAGCTCAATCCCCTCATAAAGCTTTTGAGCGAGCATCATAGTTTTTTTTGCCGGAAATCTTAATTTCCGGTTGGCATCCTGTTGAAGAGTACTGGTTATAAATGGCGGTGCGGGTTTTCGGTGTCTCTTTTTGTGTTCGACATTGTGTACTGTATGTTCAGAGCGGCCTAGATCAGTGACAATTGCCTCTGCTTCAGATTGGTTTTTTACTTTTGCTTTAAGGCCATTAATCTGGTCAAGCTGAGCAGTAAAAAACGAAGGATCATCTGAAGCGATATGTTCTTCTATGGTCCAGTATTCCTCGGGTTCAAATATTTTGATCTCCTGCTCCCGCTCACAGATCATGCGCACTGCAACTGATTGTACACGACCTGCGGAAAGACCGCGCCTCACCTTTTTCCAGAGGAGTGGTGAAATTTGATACCCGACAAGTCTGTCAAGGATTCGTCTCGCTTGTTGGGCTTCAAAGCGTTTGTAGTCAATTTCGGTAGAGTTAGCCAGCGAAGTTAGTATAGCCTTCTTGGTAAGCTCATGGAAAAGGGCCCTGTGTATCGGTTTTTTCGCAGATTTTAAACAGGAAGCTATATGCCAGGCAATAGCTTCACCTTCCCGGTCCGGATCTGGAGCCAGAAAGACTTCATCAGCCTTTTTTGCCGCTTTCTTCAGATCAGAGATGATTTTGCTCTTTCCCTTAATCGTGACGTATTGTGGTTTGAATTTATTATCAACCTCCACACCCAGTTTATTGACAGGCAGGTCTCGTATATGGCCAACTGATGCCTTAACATCAAAATTATTACCCAGATATCTTTTCAGGGTTCGTGCTTTAGCAGGTGATTCGACAATAACTAGTGATTTTGACATAATATTTTATTAAGTATTATAAATGGTGTTTGATTGTTATGAGTTAAGGCTAAAAAATATATGCATCCGGAGAACACTGATAAATCTACCCTCTCCGGATATTCATCCTATTACCTCTATTATAATTTATAAATAGCAGGTCTAACAGCTACAATAATACCGAGTTCTTTCGGTGTCCATAAATGAGAACTATACCCTGATAGTAAACTTTTTTTCTTTGCACAAAATTACTTCAGTTAATTTGTCATTTTCTGACTAAATAGAAAAAAACTGTTTATAAGGTTTTGTACCCGGCCAAGAAAATGGAGAAAACTATCATAGATGTATGTATGAATTCAAGGTATCTTTCATTTTCGCACAGAAGAATTATTCGAAAATTTCCGAAAACCGCTATTAACAGAGGGTATTAGTTTACCTGGTAAAAAATGACAACATTTTTGTCTCAGATTTGTAGGAACCAAGGGTTACCAGGAAAGATTCAATTATGAGAATAGCGGTAATTTCAGACATACATGGAAATCTTGAAGCCTTTAGTCAAGTCCTGGCTGACTTAGAACAGAAAAACCCTGACAAGATCATAAACCTTGGAGATATCGTAGGATATGGTCCGGATCCTGAGGCAGTGGTAAGAATGATAAGAACCCGTTCGATATCTTCTGTTATGGGTAATCATGAACTGGCATTGAAGTCGGAACAATATTTTAGCCGCTTGAATGAAGTAACCCAGCAATCAATTATTATCACGCAGAGATTGCTTTCCGCCGACAGTATGAAGTTCCTAAGAAATCTCCCTCCTGTAAAATCATTTTGTGGTGGCAGATTTGTGCACGGTTGTCCTCCAGAATCTTCTACTGTCTATCTTTTTGATCCTTCGGAAAAAATGCTGCGAAAACTGGCGGTATCTTTTCCTGAAAGTGTATGCTTTGTCGGGCATACACACAATCTGTCACAATTTGAGATTAACCGGAATAAAATTCGTAAAAAAACACCAGATAATGGGATTATTACTTTGGATTCTGAGAGCAAATATATAATGGCTGTGGGAAGTGTCGGGCAACCGAGAGATGGTCTGAACAACAATGCCAAATATGTGATTTGGGATACAGAGGAGCACTCTTTGGAAGTTAGATTCGTCCCATATGACGCTTCACTGACTGCAGAGAAGATTATAAGACTTGGGTTTCCAAAACAGAATGCAACCAGATTGTTGTAACAATTCTTGCTGAGTGAAAGAGATGATTAAATATCGTGTTTCCTGGTAACTTAGGAAATTGATTCTGCAAATAATTCACTCTTTGTCGCTTATAGCTGTTTTATTCTGAGATCGGATTGGTCGGCTGTTTAAAATTATGAGAAAAATAGGTCGGTATTATATTCGAGGGCTTCTTGGTAAAGGTGGTATGGCCACAGTTTATAAGGTGGCAATGCCGGTTACAGGCAAAATTGTCGCATTGAAACTTCTAGCTCCGTCGGATGTGCTGCAAGACCTGGTAGGAGAAGCAGAACTCAGACGTATTTTTACAGTTGAAGCAGTCACTATGGCCGGCCTGCGTCATCCTCATATCGCTGATATCCGGGATTTCGATGAAGATGAACATGGTCGTCCTTTTTATGTCATGGAGTATTATTGTAAGAATCTAGGTATCATGATCGGTGAGCACTTTCGGGTAGAAGAACATTCCAGAATTATAGACCCGGATAAGGCTATCCATTATTGCCTTCAAATTCTGGATGGACTTTCCTGTCTGCACCAGGCTGGTATAATTCATCGCGATATCAAACCTTATAATATATTAGTGACCGACCAAGATTCAGTAAAAATATGTGATTTTGGCCTTTCCAAACTCCATGGGGAACGAATTGTCCGGCCCAGAAATCTACAGGTAGGCTCTCCATATTATGCTGCCCCGGAACAGGAAGCAGAGCCAGATTCGGTGGATGCCCGAGCAGATCTGTATTCCAGCGGCGTACTTTTTTACAGGATGCTTACAGGAAAATTACCAGATTCTTCTGAGAGGGCCAGTCATTTGAATCAACTGCTGGATAAAGAGTGGGACCGCTTTTTCGATAACGCTTTAGCTTATTCTGCGGGAGATCGCTTCCCAAACGCCAGAGATATGCACAAGGCTTTGATTTCATTGAGTGAGCATTGGCAAAAGAGTAAGGAAAACACTTGCTCATTTATTGACACCAAGCCACAGACCCAACATTCAGAGAATAATGATGAGGTGGCCTCTCTGCGCAGCAAACCTATAAGAGTCGCTCCTCGGCAGGGAAGACAAATTTTCAATCTGGATAGTTTGTGGAGACCGAAAAATTATATCGCTAATCAGTTCAGCGAAGGGAGGGGCGGTATTATTATCGATAATAAATGTTCCCTTCTCTGGCAGAAGGGCGGTTCTGATTACCCGATGACTTGGGAGATGACCCGGCAGTATATACAAACTGTAAATCAACAAAAATTTGCCGGAAGAGATGGCTGGCGCCTTCCCACAGTGGATGAGTTGTTGTCTTTATTAACAGAAGTATCCAGAGTTGAAGCATACTGCATTGCACCACTTTTTGATCGAAGCAAAAAATGGTTGTGGAGCGCAGATCAACGATCCCATATGGCTGCCTGGTATGTGAGTGTTGATTTGGGATTTATTGGGTGGCAGGACATGACCTGTTATAATTATGTGCGCGCCGTTAGTTTTATTTGAGAGCAAAAGGCAGGCTGAATGGAATTTATCGATACAGCTGTATATCTTTGGCACGGATTGGGTTGGCCCCTGATCAGACTCATTTTTTTTATTTCCCTGGGGTTGTTAATTGGCAACCTCATTGAATCATTGAATTGGACCCATGCGGTGGCCAGGCTCACTACCCCCCTCATCCGTTTGGGGAGACTGTCAGATACAGCGGGCGCCAGTTTTACTATGGCTTTTTTTTCAGGTGTTACTGCAAATACAATGTTGGCAGAAGCCTATGATCAGAAAAGAATAAGCAAACAAGAATTGATATTTGCCAATCTGTTTAACAGTTTGCCAACCTATTTTCTTCACCTGCCCACTCTTTTTTTTCTTGCTGCTCCATTGATAAAAGGAACTGCTTTTGTGTACGTAGGTCTGACCTTGTTTGCCGCATTTCTAAGGACTTTGCTGATAATAGTCTTAGGAAGAGCAATACTTGTGACTAAATCCGGAAACTGTATATCCTGTAAGCTTGAAGAAGAAAAAGTCTCTGACTGGCGAGTTGCTGTTAATAAAGCTTGGCTCAGGTTTCGTATGAGAATCAGGAAGATTCTGGTTTTTACCATGCCGATCTATGTCTTGATTTTTATATTGAGCCGTTTTGGCGCTTTCGCGAGGATGGAAGAGGCAATGGCCCAGCATCTCAGTTTTCTGGCCTGGCTGCATCCGCAGACCATATCCATCGTTGCTCTTCAGCTTTCAGCAGATTTATCCATAGGACTGGCAGCAGCAGGTGCATTACTTGATGAAGGCAGTTTAAGCTCAAGGGATGTTGTGCTCGCTCTGTTGGTAGGCAATATTGTCTCCTCGCCTATGCGGGCGATACGACACCAGTTGCCTTTTTATTCAGGCATATTCCGTCCAGCTTTAGCTACGGAGCTGATATTATATAATCAATCGTTCAGGATGGTCAGTATCATGTTGGTTGCTTGGTTTTATTATCTGTTTGCCATTTGATAAGAAACCAAGGAGTAATTGCTTGAATGGATTGAGATATATATAAGAAAAATGTCGTGATATTGATTCAAGTCAAGGTTTTTGATGATTTTAACCGCAATAATTGTATCTGACTATCAATTTTAAAATTTTCACTAGGATGACACGTTGAAGCTTGTGCAGTCTATCATATGAGAAGACAAGGAGGATGGTAAATGGAAAAAAGCATCAGGTGGGATGACTATCTAATTGCAGAGCATGAGTTGATTGAACGGAGTATGGCTGTTTTAAAGGAATGTCTCGAAAGTTTTGATGAATCCGTGGCGCAGCCCTTTCAGATGCAGCGGGCCATTGATTTTTTATTGGAGTTTGGTGACAAGATGCATAATCGGAAGGAAGAAGAATTTCTTTTTCCTTTGATGTC
>CAMYJP010000045.1 GCA_947258675.1 uncultured Desulfobulbaceae bacterium
CGGGTTGCGCATTCCCAGATAATTGCTACTCGCCACCCATCACCCAGTAACTGCCGGGCGACTCTCTGATCACGCGCGCGGTTATCATCAAACTTCTTTAGCCATTTATCAGAATAGCTTCTATCTGAATACGCGAGCTTACAGCCTTTGTGCTGATGCCAGTAACAACCATGAATAAAAATTGCGATTTTGAGACTACGAAGTACAATGTCTGGCTTGATTTTTCCAATCTTGCTATCAAGTCGGAATCTGTATCCCAATCGATGTAATGCCTTGCGAGTCAGCACTTCTGGCTTGGTGTTACTGCTACGGATGCCGGACATCATCCGGCTTCGAGTCTTTTTATCAACCACATCGACCATAAATGAACTTTCTCATAAAATGACCTGGTTTTTAACAAATTTCCTGGTATCCTACAGAATTTACAGATTTGCCCCCCTGAATGAGAACACCAATAAAAGTTATCGACCTGTTTGCAGGCCCAGGAGGCCTTGGTGAAGGTTTCTCTGCATTTCGGTCGCCAGACAACAAACAAGCATTCAAGATTGCTATTTCTATTGAGAAAGAAGCGAGTGCGCACCGTACACTGCTACTTCGTTCATTCTTTAGACAATATGATAAAGAAGATGTACCAGAAGAATATTATGCCTTTTTGAGAGGGGAGCTAGGAAAGAATCCTGAAGATAAGCTATACCATCTCCCTGAAGTAAAGGAGGCGCTAGAGGAAGCAAGTCATGAAGCGCAGAAGCTAACCCTGGGTGAAGAAGACCCACGAACAGTCTATGGAAAAATCCGCAATGTGCTTGGCAAGGATGAATGTATTTTAATAGGAGGCCCACCTTGCCAGGCGTATTCGCTAGTAGGTCGCTCACGAAATTATGGCGCTAAAGACAAAGAATACTCAGCGACAGAAGACCATCGTAATTTTTTATACCTGGAATACCTGAAAATCATTTCAAAGTTTCAACCTAAAATATTTGTGATGGAAAATGTTAAAGGTATGTTATCTGCCAGGATTGATGGTGAGCTAATTTTTGAATCCATCCTGGAAGATTTACAGGACCCATATAAAACGACAGGCGTTGCACCTGATAATGGAAGAGAAAAACACCGCTATAAGATTTATTCTTTTACTAAAATCTCATCGACCCTTGATTTAATTGATGGTGAGAACAAGGCACTAGACCCGCATGATTACATTATCCGGGCCGAAGAATATGGCATACCACAAGCGAGGCATCGAGTAATCTTACTAGGCATCAGAGAAGATATTGCTTCTGGACTAGATGATTTCAAGCGTCTTTACAGCACAGATGACCAGGTAACGGTAAAACAGGTAATATCAGATTTACCCAAACTACGCAGTCGGCTTTCAAAAGGTGAGGACTCAGTTCAAGGCTGGCGCGATTCAATTACTAATATCGACAAGAAAACCCTCTCCAGCCTCTCTAAAGACAAACATGCGCCTCCTGAGGTTCTTGAGGCATTTTCAAAGAACCTCGAAAAAATTAAAAACTCACCTGTATCAACTGGTGAAGACAAAGGTGGAAAAACCAGAAGTAGCTTTAACAAAAAACTAACGAGAGACCTTGCTGAATGGTACAAAGACCCTTTACTTGAAAAACACGTTATCAACCATGAATCTCGCGGTCATATTGTAGGAGACTTACACCGATATCTTTACTACAGTACATTTGCAAGCGTCATGAAAGTATCACCCAAAGCCACCAATCTTCCAAAAACTCTTTGGCCAAATCACAAAAATTTTGAAACTGGGAAATTTTCTGATCGATTTAGAGTCCAATTGCAAGGAGCGCCTGGTACAACAGTTACTAGCCATATATCAAAAGATGGGCACTACTTCATACACTACGATCCAGTACAGTGCCGCAGCCTGACCGTAAGAGAGGCCGCAAGAATACAAACGTTTCCTGATAATTATTATTTTGTCGGGAATCGCACCCAGCAATATGTGCAAGTTGGGAATGCGGTACCTCCCTTCCTTGCTTCAAAAATAGCAGAGGTTGTATATAGTATGTTAAATAAATAATGACTAAATCAACAAAATAAGTTTTTTTAATCAAATAACCACAAGCTATTCGAGACAGACACTATTCATCGAATGCATTCCACATGTCTTCATAGTTGATTGAGTGTTCAGCAACTCTAATTGACATAGGTATTGGCCGAACTATGACTTCCTCATGCATTTTTAACCTCAATATCTCAAATAATCGATGAAAGACTCTATCAACAGGACCGAGCTCATAGCGAATACGGAGAAATTGCGGCCAGTTGGCTATAGCAAGGTTTTCATTGCTTATATTAAATCCATATCCGTGCACGCGTGCTTTATTCCGAGAAATCCCAAACAAATAAACAGATGAGATAGGTGTGTTTTTTCTCAACTTTAAACGGAGGGTCTTGGTTAGTTTAGACACCCCCCTTTTATCAATCCATAACGTTACTTTTTCCGCCCATTCATCTAACTCCTTAGATAAATTACTTGCCTTACTTCGTAATTTACGGACATCGTTTGAATAATAATCCTGCCATTTTATCTGAAACAGAGCCAGCTCACCTGTTAAAGTATCAAAAATAGCCGCATCAATATCAGTTAATATTTGTTTACCATCTCGAAGTTTTATATTCCCGTCCACCGTTTTATATCTTGCACCACTAAAAATGCTATACAATTCCATTCTCATCCAATCTTCACGTGGTTTTGATATTTGATCTATTACTTTTGGGTCGCGCCATTGTTGTAGAATGGTAGTTGAATGGAAAGGGTTTACAAGAAGGCTAAATACAGGCTTGAGAACGACTCCATTACCTAAGCTTATAAGGAGAGGAACAAATGTAGTAGTAAAACCACTAAGATTAGCGGCCTCTTCTGGCCGCATTGTAACGGCATCTAATCCTTTTTTAACCATATCTCTATCGAGATTTGAATAATCAACAATAGAATCTTCTAGTTCATGTGAAGGCCCCCATATGGATAAACTTTGCGGCATTGATATTTCTGGATATTTCTTCATCGCTAACAAAGCAAACCTGACATGCTTTTTATATAATGCGATTAAAAATGTAATAATTATAGTTAATTCTGCGCCACTAATGTCACCAATTTTAGCGCTTGGGTGTATGCCCGCTTCCATCCTTAATTCCAGAGCCAGTTCAGCCGCCTCAGAAAGAAAATAATCATCTACTTCTGGCAAAGCACCATAACCCATCATAACACCATGTCCAGAATCCCAAGGATGTATAAGGGGCAGCATTAGCTCATCTATGTTTTCCATTTTGTACTTGTCCAAAGTATTTTTTTGATTACGCCCAAAATAATTACCTGGTGTATTTTTAAACTTTGAATAATTATTAATATCAAAATGCTGCCATCCATTTGACATATTGTTACCTATATCCTCCAGCCCCTTTTCCATAGCCTCAAGATTATAAAACTCAATCGCATCTAAAAACTGGCCTTTTGCTTTTCCGGTATGTTTAATATTTATGTTTCCATTTTTAGACTCAACAATTAAAAAACCATACTTAATCATTTCGGAAGTTCGCTTCAGTAAAACAAACTTTCCTAATTTATGAAGAAGGCTAATAGCGAACTGCCTGCTTTCATTTGTGCTTTCTGAGATTGGAAATGAATCAAAAGTGGCCACTGGCAAATAAAGATGTTCGGCCGCCAAATTCCAACCCCATCTAATGAGATCAAAATCCGTCACGGAAAGTCGATCTTCTTCAGATAGTAAAGACTGAAATACTGTCCAATAGCTAATAACTCTTACTGTTTCATTGAATATTAAAAATCTGTGAGTTGGGTCGGATGGAATTTTTGACAACGCTTCATCAAGTTCATGCTGAGCGAATGCTATAAACTTCTGATGCACTTTAATTCCTGCCCGCCATCATTAAATGAATAAATTAACTATCTATCAATTTAATCTTGAGAAGCACCAGCAGTCATGCTCGTAAAGCCTTCGTCTTTTGCTATATCCAAGGCAGTAACACATTGTTTAGATTGCTTTGCAGAAGGAATCTTTTCCCACTCACCAGCAGCGTATGTAGCTATGGTATGTATAATGTTAACCTGTATCTCTTTTAGCATTCCGCTTTTTCGGCCCCATAGCCCAAGGTGCCACCAGAAATCTGCATCATGTTGTATAACCCGATTAATATTCTGACGATCTATCGTGGAAAGCTTATCAGCTTTACCACGTCGTGCCGCACTACCAACCGTGGGTAATGGATCACCATTTCTGAGCTGCTCTTCCAAACCAGCAGGAATTGTCAAATCAAGAAGTTGTATTTCAGCCCAACAGTCTGCTTTCTTCGCCCATTCTGTCACATTCCGGCTTCCGGCAGTATCTACAATTTTCTCCCTTACAATAGGCATCCAATCGTTCAGCAACTCATTAAGCTCTTCGGTGATGGCTTGCCTATCCCAGATAGAACCAAGGTTCAGACGACCAACAGTTTTGAAAGAAACAAGGGCTACAGTGTATGCAACCGCATTTGCACGATAACCTGGGAATTTATGCTTACGCGCAATCTTCTCAGCTGCTTTATAAATAATAGCCTTGGCAATCAGGTCTTTATAAAATATCTCATCAGGGGTGAAACCAGAATGATCCTTCGCTATATGCGTCATAAAATTAACGAAATTTTTCTGTGAACCTTGCCCTACAATATCTGGCTTCTGTTCCCAGCAATTATAATACTTGGCCAAATCTGTTTTAGTATATTTCTGTTTTTTTGGTGTTTGTTCATCAAAGGTTCGTCGCCTAGCCACTGAAGTGCCAGCAATACGATTACGAGCAACTTCATATTGACCCCTTGCCCTTTCATAAAACCATCGTGTTTGCTCACCTGGCGCCCAAGTACTATTAGCCAGCTTTTCAATCGCAATATGGAATGGATCATTAGAAGCAAAGTCTGCCTCATTTACAGTATTCTGTGTATTTGAGAACCTACTGATTTTAGGGACTAACTCTTCTAGCAGGTTTGCTTTAACAACACTAATCTTGGCCTGTACTGCCAACTTATCCAGATGTTTACATTTATCACTTTTCTTTGCCCGGTTAATAGAAGCAACTGTTTGCCCACCATTTACAATTTGTAACCCTCTAATACTTTTAATTGCAATGTCACCTTCTTTGGTTCTCTCAGTTTGAATCTCTTCAGCTGTGGTAGAAATTCCATTGTTGAACGCCAGAAAACGATGGGGCTCATTCAAAATGGTTTCACGAATACCTCTATTTACCTTACCTCGTTGTTGCAAAAAAGAACGCACATTCAATTCCATTAGCCTGGAACCATATTCCTCATACAATGATGCCAGTATGTCACCTGGTATAATAGCCAGGTAACCTTTATATTCATCAGTGCTTGAGGGCATTGATAAACATTTTATTGTTTTCCCGTATTTTTTCTCAAAATCTATCTCTATTGGTTCGTATTCACGCCCTGATGAAACCAGACGATATAAACGCTGCACATCCCAATAACTGTAATAAACCTGCAGATCTCCAATATCCGTATGGCCATCATCGGTTTTTTTTAATTGACCATCCGTTAAATAGTAGATCCTTATCTGGCTTATGTTATCAAGCGCTTCGTTTATGGTACGAAGCATGGTGTATTCGCATGAAGCTGGCTCAAGAACTTCAATATCCAGCTTTTTAGCAAGGGTATAAACACGCGCTGTACGATCCATTGCCTTTTCAACATCCTGGTTAGAAACTGGTTCTGATTGTTCTGTGTCCCTAAAATCGGTAACAAAAAGTGAAAGCCGCCCCTCATCGTCGTCCATGTACCATGCATTAGAAATAACACGAGCAGTCCCCATTGTTTTATCAATAGAGCAGATATTTGCGTCAGTAATAATACCAAAATCACCAAGATGATTTGTAAAGAACTGGGTAAACCGACCAATACGATACCCATCTTCAAGAGAATCCGTCGTATCATCATTTATTTCTGATCGGATGGTTCTGTAGAATTCCTCAAATTCTAGGTTCTCAATCACAACATCCCCTCACAGCTTCAATTACGTTTTCATTTTCAATGATAAAATCACGGCAGGCGTCTAACGTAACCTCGTAAGAGATCTTGGTAACACCATCAGGGAGATTTTCATCCAATAATCGCGGAAAGCCATCTCTCACTTTATAAAATACCAATTCTCTTTCTGAATATGATCGGCACCTATACTGCTCGATGTGTTTATCCTGGTAACCAGCACCAAGGAGTTTCTCCTCAAAATCAAGCCCGGCCTCAGGTGAGTTCTCCTTTATTATTTTTCGTATTGACTCAATGAGCTTTGGCAATGTTCGATCACTACCCTGCCTTGCATCCAGCAATACACGCACAAGAAAAAGATTATCCAAGCCAGTATCATCAAGTTGTCGAGAATTTGTTATATTTATTCTGGATGCATCAACTGCCACAGATGATTTGACTTCGACTGAAACAGAACAAAATTCAAAATCCTGACTAGTTTTTTTGCTACCTGTCCATGCCTTTACTACTTTCCCAACATCAATTTCTTTTTCTGTAATAACTTTCAATAAGTATAGTTCGCCATACAGGCCTGTTTGTCGCTCCTCACTAAGAATATCCGAACCGCCAGAAAAGAACTCTTTCCATTTCTCAATTAATGCTATCACCGCCTTTACAGCTAATTCCGGCCTTGAAAGCTTGTCAAGTTCATCACATATACGCGCCACAAATACTGAAAATACGTCTACCGCATCATGCTGCTGTAACTCCAACAACAATGTCACCTCGCCACCGGGTATTTGTTCCAGAGATTTTAACTCAATACTCAGTCCTTTAATTCGAGGTTTCTGGAAACCCTGTGGTAACCATGCTTCTTTTATTGGGCCTATTTCAAGAATCAAATTTCTATGAGGGAACACACAAGCCGCATGTATCTTGATTGGCGAAGACTGATCAATGCGTTTTTGTACACGTTGACCAGCACTTCCACTATCTTGAAGCAATAAATCAAATACAGATTTGATGATTTCATGCTTACTAGTCATCCATCTGTCCCTGATATACCTCATTTACGCGATATCTGATTGGTATGTCTCTTTTGTTGCCAGGGAAACTAATAGCAAACCCTATGTAGCATGCGCTTGTATCCTCATCTGGACCAGTCCAATCCTGATCTTTGAGCGGGTATATTATTAACAATGCCTTTGACCTGTCTCTGGATACCCTGATCTCTTCTCCGCCAGGTCTGGTTGATCTATTAACATCTGTAATGTCCAAAGCTTGTTGATATTGTGCATCAGTTAAATCCCACGATTCATCACTCGGACTAACCAGTCGTCGAATACGATAAACTAGTGGCTCTGAATCAGGTTTAGTTAATAAATCTGGGTAATTAGATCGCTTTAGCAAACCCGTTGGATACTTCAAAAAGTTAATACTTACCTCACTAATATCAGGATCTTTACCTGCAATAAGAACACACCAACTATTCAAATCACCATTGTCAATCTGATTTTGAATATACTGAGAAAGTAAACCTGTATTTACTCTTCGTGCATGTGGTGGCGTGGTATATTCTCTGAGAAAATCCAGGACATCGTCAGCAATAACTCCTGTCCACATATATTTACCTGGTATATTACCTTTCTTGCTTACTCGTAATGGGCTCTTCGTCACATTCGCATTGGAATCAATTTTTTCAATCAAGGACTGAGCTGCAAAATAATTTTTTTCTACATCAGATTTTTTACGTGAATAGACTATTGTTTCTGAAATTGCCCCCTGATAGCTGCAAGTTAATTCTGCGGTATGTCGCATTTTAACTTGCGATGTAACCATTAATATTGGATGTGTTTGTACTCGCTGTCCATAAGTGGCTGGGGTTTCGCCCATTTCGCACATTAATAAAAACTCACGTCTTAATTGATCGCTGGCATCAGTTATGTGCTCAAACCATTCAACAAGAGTTTCTGGTGCATATAGTCTACAAATATCAATAAAACCATCACGATATCCAAACCAACGGCCCATTTGCATTAATGTGTCATACATCCTGGTTGGCCGAGTAAAGTAACTTACTATTAATCCTTCGAGTGTTAACCCACGTGAAAGTTTATCTCCGCCTATCGCAATAACATTCAGTCCAGTTTTTTTATGTTTTTCATAGTCAAGAACATCACCTGCTGTTCCATTTATTCTCCTCACTGTAATGGACTGTGCTGTAGACAATATTTCTTCACTTACTTCTGCCCATGTTTGTTCAGGACATTGCTCATCATTTATTTCAAGATTTGTAGGGACAAAATCTGATAGCCACAAATTCTGCATTTCATTAAATAATTCTACTTTAGACCCTTCTTCACCATATAAAAGTATCTGTTGTATATCTCTCAGTAAATTATTTACCTGTTCATACACACGCTCCTGCACATCAATAAATCGGGTGACGTGAATCAACATTGAATTATGTTTCTTTTCCTGCCCTCGAATAATACGAACAGCACAACCGATAACAAAGGAAATCACTGCTTGTCTCAATGAGGGTGTTGTTTCATTATTGCCTCTATAAAAAGGCACATGGCTCTTGTCATGCCTAGGTGGCATCCATCCCGATCTTTCCCTGAGATCATCAGTATCCGCGTAATCATCGATAGGTCGGATAATTGGCAAGGCAGGCTGACGTGATTCACCGTCATCATCTATCAAACCAAATACAGTATCTGGTCCAACATAATTACTCGGGGTTGGCATTACTGTTATGAAGCTGCGAGGAAAAAGATCTTCACCATATTTATCAGTCGTCGCTTCATTATGAATAAATATATTTGCAAACGGTGTTGCCGTGTATCCAACGTACGCAGACTGCGTAAATATAAAAATAATTTTTCTTATAAGTCTGTTTAATGTAGTTGGGTCATGATCTGGATCCGGGTCTCCACCAATATCAAAATCCATTCTTTTCGTATCAACAGAACCTTGATCGGCTTCATCATCTATAAGTAATAGTGGTATATCACTGATAAAGTAGTTTCCTTCTTTATCTTTATTATTGTGTACGGACTCCAGATATTTGACCAGATTCTTAAGCACCGATGCATTTTTTTTTATTACAAATACCAGTGGCCGACCACCCGGATTCATACCAAAGTTATTTGCAACAGACCGATTGAAATCTCCCCTCTCTGAACGATTAGTAATCGTATCAACGCGTAATGCAGGATCTGAGCTGACATGCCCTACGCCAACTGGCGCACGTGCACCTTCATCTTCAGATGCCGTAATATCATAGCCTACAAATGCTTCTTCCAACCTTATTTGTGTTTGGGTTCTTAAATTATTGTGAAACCCTGTTAATACTATAATTACTTTGTAACCTGCATCTGCAGCCTTGCATATAAGGCCTGCATAATTTGTCGTTTTACCCGCCTGTACATGCCCGACAACCATACCCCGCCTATCCCATGAACCTGAAGTTTTTGGTGCAGTTAGATTACCCAAGGTTTCATCTGTTACTTCGTCAAGTGCATCAACGACTGGCTTGGGTAAATTCTTTTGTTGTAACAGGTATGTCCTGTATCTTTCCCAATAATCCCATGAAATATCAGCTTTAGCCTTTGATAACCATGGTACCCAACCATCCTCATCTTTTTGCAGCGTTAAGATTTCACCTACAAAAGTATGATAGTCACGCTCAAATTGAGCAACTAATGCATCAGGATTGACAATATCTAACGAACCTGGAACTAACTCCATAGCCTTACCTACACACTCTTGTATCATTTCAAGTGTAAGTTGACCGTCTGCTTGACTCTTTGCTGCATCGATCAAACCCGTTGCTATCATTTTTATGCTAGCTTCCATACTTAATTCTCAACCCCCAAATATTTTGCTCTTATTATGTCTGCATAGTTAATATATGCTTCCATATTACAAACATGCTCAATTGTAGTGTTACTGGGTTTTCTTCCTTGTCCTGAAAGACTTTTTATTGTGGTCTCGACCAGATCCATAACCTGCTTCTCTGTTAATCCGCCCATTGGCTCATTACTTCGCTCAGTGTGTTCAGCCATATCAAGCCAAATCTTTTGCACAGGAACTGTTTCTTCCAGCAACCGGAAAAGTGCCTCAATCTCAGGTTTTAATTCACCGGCGCGATTTAACAGCTCATTAACAAGCATATTATTACGATCAATTCGATAAACCTGGCTGCTGTTACGTATACCAGACATCCATAACCTGGTCATTTCTTTATCTCTCTGCCGGCCTCCATACTGGCCTCTATGTGAAAATACACTTCGAGCCTCTTTGCGTACTTTTTCAGCATAATCTTCCAACCATCTGGCAGCCAGCGCAGGTGGCACAGCTGTAGATTTTTTCACATCTAATTGCCATGTAGAATCCATACGGTTTGGTATATCAATTTTTATCCGGGCAAGTTTATAGTGCTCTTCTTTGGACCAACCATGTCGACGCCCACCCAGTCCTAACCAAGAACCTGCAACAAGTAGTCTCTTGTTACGATATACATAGAATCCCTGTTGATCATTCCAACCATTAGGCCCTGCGGCCTTTTCAAGTAGCGATGGGGACAATTTATCCTTATGAGGGAGAATATAACCTTCAACCTCCACAATTCCATCATAGAAACTTTTACTTTCACATGGCTTTTTCTGAGTAGTAATATGGTTTGACAGAAATGGATCCCATGATTTTATTTTATGATCTTCATCCTCACCATTGATATAGATATTTAGTCCATTAGGTCCTTCTATAAATCTGTGAAACACCATGCTCAAATGGTTTTGAAGACTGGAAATTCGATCCATGAATATACGACGGTACGACTCATCACTTTTATTTTGCCCTTCACAAACACGGTCCATATGCTCAAGAAGAACTATAGTGCCATGTTCCAGATGACCCAGTTTTTCAAATAAGTTTTCTGATCCTTTTCTAGCCGTTTTCAACAGTCTCCATTGATTATGCTCGCCAACATAATCAAGATCCCACCTACGGAAATGTGTCTCACCTCCACTCATATGGGATGCTACGGTTAAACTGCGGCATTGTGAAAAAGAAGCAGTCTTGAGACCAAGACCAAATCGTCCCAAATCTTCTTCGGCTCGTTCTTCAAGGGGGTTTTGGCTTCCTGGGCGCATTGCACCCTTAAGTGAATCTATATCCATCCCCCAGCCATCATCTGTAATAGATATCCAGGAATCACCGCCCGCCCAGTGCATATGGATCCAAATATTCTTGGCTGTCGCTGAAATGCTGTTATCAAGCAAATCTGCAATAGCAGTGTTTAAGTTGTAACCATAAGCGCGCAATGATTCAATCATTGCCGATGCGCTTGGGTCTACAATGTCGTAATCCTCATTTACTAACATTAATCTACAGCTTCTCCAGTAAAAAGGGGTCAGAGCCACTGCTGTCCCAGCTAATAAATTAAAAAAGCCTGATTTCTTGTCCTTTGTTAAAATGAAGTTGTCTAGAAAACACTTATAACAAGGGGAAATCAGGC
>CAMYJP010000046.1 GCA_947258675.1 uncultured Desulfobulbaceae bacterium
CAAGGAAAACGGTACAGGCCTTGGGCTTGCGATTGTCCATCAAATTGTTGACAGTCACGAAGGGATAATAAGAATTAGTGAAAGCAATGAATCAGGCACTACTTTTGAGATTACCCTTCCGTCACCCTAATCACCTAACCCTTTACCCATAGATCTCATACTCGATTAACAATTAGAAATTGGCCATCGGTTATTAATTAGTTTCCATCCGGAAACGGCTTTTTTTAGCAAATTCTGCGTCAATCTTCGTAATTTCTTGTGCGACGTACTTAAGTACGACTCCGCACAATTATTTAATTTCCTTGACTTTACTAAAAACTGCTCGTTTCTGGATTGGAAACAACTAGTTCCAACATCCGGAACAAAAACAGTTTCCGGATGGGGACTAATTATTTATTCCAGGTTACTCACTCTCTTTCCTTTCTTATACGTGCTCCAAGATTTGACAACTTGTCTACCAACCCTTCATATCCCCTTTCCAGGTGATAAATTCGAGAAATCTCGGTAATTCCTTTGGCGGCAAGACCGGCGACGAATCTTTGCTCCAGTCCGTATCAATTCGGCTACATGCATAAACCTGTTTTCAAAAATTGTTTCCGTTATAACACTTAAACCATTGGCCATAGTCATGAGAGCCATCATCTGGGCTTGCAAATCAGTAGGAAAACCTGGGTAAGGCTGGGTTTTTATATCAACGCTGTTCAATACGCCTTTCCTTGATACCCTTATAGAATTGCTAGATTCGTTTATAAAAAGACCAGCGGTTTTCAGCTTTTCCAAAAGTGACGGCAGGTGTGCAGGATTGCAGTTGGTCAATGTTGCTTCTCCTCCAGTCGCACCAATCGCGATCAAATATGTGCCTGTCTCAATTCTGTCCGGGATGGTTGTAATTTCTGCTGGCATTAAATCACTGACTCCCTGAATTACCAATCTATCTGTTCCACGCCCTTCTATTTTGGCTCCCATACCGTTTAGCATATCAACAAGATTGGAAACTTCCGGCTCTCGGGCAGCATTTTTAATAACGGTAATACCATCTGCCATCACCGCGGCCATGATAATATTTTCCGTGCCGGTAACGGTAGGAATATCAAAATAGACCGTGTTTCCTCTGATTTTGTCTCTGACCCGTGCTTCTACATATCCTTCGGTCAGATCCAGATCAATACCCATCTTTTTGAGACCCTGCAGATGAAAATCAATAGGTCGAGCCCCTATAGCGCAGCCCCCGGGAAGGGATACCCGGGCAGTTCCCATGCGCGCCAGCAGGGGACCAAGAACCAGAATAGATGCACGCATGGTTTTAACTAAATCGTACGAAGCTTCAATATGCAGCAAATCTGCAGTGTTGATCTTAAGCGTTTTTCCCTTTCTTTCCCACACAACTCCCATTGACTCAAGCAAGATCAACATTGTACGTGTATCACGCAGGTCCGGCACATTATGTATGGTATGCCAACCAGGGACAAGAAGAGTGGCGGCGATAAGCGGAAGAGCGGCGTTTTTTGCACCGCTTATGCTTATTTCACCATGTAATGGGTAACCACCCTCAATTATTATTTTATCCATTTTCAGTTCCTTTTCCGATGGGCCTGAAATACTCTTTGAATACCAGAATAGTCCGGATGTACCATCAGACAGTCGTAGTAATTTTTCGATTCAAAAAGGCGGAGAACCTCGTCAGCCTGTTGAATACCTATTTCCATAAAAAACCATCCTCCGAGCGCTAATATTTTATCAAGCTGGCTGACGATTTGTCGAATAGAGTCAAGTCCATCTTCCCCTCCATTCAATGCGAGATGCGGCTCATGGAGCCTCACATCCGGTTGCAGAAGATCCAAAGATTGCTCAGATCGGCTTATCAACATTCCTTTTTTAATATAAGGAGGATTTGCGACAACTAAATCGAAAACATTATTTAATGCAATACCTGATAACCAGTCTGAATTAATAAAAGATATTTTACCGGCAACCTTATGTTTCCTTGCATTTTCTTGAGCTACCTGAAGGGCAGCCAGAGAACAGTCAAGAGCATAAAATCTTATGTCTGGGCTCATTTCAAGGGCCAGGACTATGCTTATTGCTCCACTGCCCGTTCCTAGATCAAGCACCGGCCCTTTAATTCTGTTTTCTCTATTACCAGTAATCTCCAATACTCTCTCAACAAGAATCTCTGTCTCCGGCCTTGGTATTAAGACATCTTTTGTAACCTTGAATGACAGGGACCAAAATTCCTGTTCACCCAAAATGTAAGCTACCGGTTCAAGGTTAAGCCTCCTCTGCAGTAATCCCTCGAGAATCTGGACATGCTCCGGAGACACGGATGTATCGCCCTCCAAAATCAAGCCGGTTTTATTCGTTTGGAGTGCTCTCTCCAAAAAAAAATCGGCCTCGATTTCAGGGTTGGGAATTTTTTTATTTTTCAAACGGGTTACGGCAGATTTGTAGAGTTCTTTAATTCGCATCCTCTAAACAAACTACCTATAAAATGCTAATGATCTCATGAAATGGTTATCGAGGAAATTAGTTACCATGTGGGGGATCTTACCATATTCAATTGAATCTCTATTTTCATTCCGCTGCCCCGGATTCAGGGCACCGTTCATCCTGTTACTTGAACTATCAGGGCTGAAGCTAAATGATAAACTACTGCACTGTTTTAAGTGCCTCTGACTGATAATGAACCATGAGTGGATTTATCACCTCTTCCAATCGCCCCTGGAGTATAGATTCCAATTTGTACAAGGTGAGATTGATTCGATGATCGGTCACTCTTCCTTGTGGGTAGTTATATGTCCGAATACGCTCGCTTCTGTCACCGGAACCGACCTGGATTTTTCTATCTTCAGAAATCTTGTCGTGCTGATCCTGCTCTAACTTATCAAGCAATCTGGCACGTAATACTTTTAATGCTTTTGCCTTGTTTTTATGCTGTGATTTTTCATCCTGACAGCTTACCACAAGGTTTGTAGGTATATGGGTAATGCGGATGGCAGATTCTGTTTTATTCACGTGCTGCCCTCCTGCCCCGCTGGCCCTGAAGGTATCAATACGTAATTCGCTCTGGTCAATATTCAATTCGACATCTTCGGCTTCGGGGATAACTGCTACTGTAACAGCTGATGTATGAACTCTACCCTGGGCCTCGGTTTCCGGCACGCGTTGGACTCGATGGGTTCCACTTTCATACTTCAGCATGCTGTAAACCTGGTCACCGCTGATTAAACCGATAATCTCCTTATAACCACCTATACCGATAGGATTGCTGCTCATAATCTCAACTTTCCATCCCTGCTGTTCTGCAAACCGACAGTACATCTTAAACAGGTCATTTACAAAAAGAGCTGCCTCATCACCACCTGTACCAGCTCGAATTTCAAGAAATATATTCTTTTCATCGTTAGGATCTTTCGGGAGCAACAACAACTTCAGTTCCCTTTCCAGGTCACCAGCTTGCCGGGTCAGGTCGGCAATATCACTTTTAGCCAATTCAATAAATTCCGGATCGTCCTCCTCATAAAGCAATTCCCGGCTCTCCTCAATCTGCTGCATTATTTTGTCATACCTGGAATACAATTCATGCAACCTGTTTACGTGGGAATGCTCCTTTACAATTGACCGATATTTTACCTGGTCAGCAACAAGGCCTGGATCAGATAATTTTCCTTCTAAAGCTGCAAGCTTCTCGTTTAAATCTTCAAGTTTTTCAAACATAATCAGATTAACGCCTTTGATAAAAAGCGATACGGTATCGGATGGGAATTATGCAATGGAATGACAGGGTGTCTGAACCAAAATGTATCGCTACAAGAGTTACTTCAAATCAATGATCATATACTGACCAAAGACTGCTGCTTTATCTTGGCTACCCGTTTTTGAACAACCGTTTTTAGAAACGACCTTACTGAAAATTAATGTAATTAATCTCTCCTGAATAACTGATTACAGCCCGGTTTTCCACAGAATAGCCATGCAATCTACGAAAACCTACTTTTTATTCATGTGATTAGCATATTTTTTCATAAATTTTTCAACGCGCCCTGCCGAGTCAATAAGCTTCTGTTTACCAGTAAAAAAGGGATGACAGGATGAACAAATTTCGACTTTAATCTCTTTATCTACCGACCCCAGCTCAACCTCATTGCCGCAGGCGCAAGCCGCTTTAATTTTATGGTACTCAGGATGGATATCCTTTTTCATTTTCTTATTCCTCCGAATATAATCAATACTTGTATGAGCGCTGCTGATCACTCCTGAAAAACACTTTTACCCATGTAATGTATTGCCCTTAACGAGTTGTACCCCCATAAAACAAGGAAATAACCCCCAAGGATCAATCTGCAAAACATATTATATTAATACTGCTATCCACTTTTATCAAGGAATTAGAATAAGCAGTGTATAATTTACCAGGAAGAAAAGGTGGATTGAGACAGGAATGAATTCAAACTCTGACGGTTAATAGAAATCAGCTGGTAGTGCTGTTCATAGAATTAAAAAATTCTGCGTTTGTTTTTGTCCGTTTCATTTTATCAAGAAGAAATTCCATAGCATCGGAAGGATTCAGGGAAGATAAGAGCTTACGCAGGATCCACACTCGGTTCATTTCATCCGCAGCCATAAGCAAATCTTCTTTTCTTGTACCGGACCGATTTATATCGATTGCAGGATAAATCCTCTTATCCGACATTTTGCGATCAAGAACCAGTTCCATATTTCCTGTTCCTTTGAATTCCTCAAAAATTACCTCATCCATACGACTGCCGGTCTCAACCAAAGCAGATGCGATTATTGTTAGGCTCCCGCCTTCTTCAATGTTCCTGGCAGCACCAAAAAAACGTTTGGGACGATATAAGGCTGTGGCTTCAACACCACCCGACAATATTCGGCCGCTTGCAGGTGTTACCGTATTATAGGCTCGAGCCAATCTGGTTATACTATCAAGAAGAATGACGACATCTTTCTTATGCTCAACCAATCTCCTGGCTTTTTCTATAACCATCTCAGCAACCTGAATATGTCGCTGTGGCATTTCATCAAAGGTGGAACTTACGACTTCTGCTTTGACGTTTCTGGCCATATGAGTGACTTCTTCTGGCCGTTCATCAATAAGCAACACTATCAGGGTAACTTCCTTATGATTTTTGGCAATACTGTTGGCAATTTTCTGAATAAGAACCGTTTTTCCCGTTCTTGGGGGTGCAACGATCAGACCTCTCTGCCCCTTGCCAATAGGAGCTATAAGGTTCATTATCCGGGTTGAGTAGTTATCCCTTTCGCATTCTAGGTTTAACCGTTCATTAGGATGCAGTGGTGTCAGGTTGGTAAACAGGGTTTTATCTTTGGCAACTTCCGGTTTTTCAAAATTGATAGAACTCACCTTGAGCAAGGCGAAATATCGTTCACCATCCTTAGGAGACCGAACCAATCCTTCAACCGTATCACCTGTTCGCAGGCTCAATTTACGAATTTGGGAGGGAGATACGTAGATATCATCGGGGCCGGGAAGATAATTATAATCTGGAGCGCGCAGAAAGCCGAAGCCATCAGGCAAAATCTCCAAAACGCCACGCCCCTTGACCATGCCATTCTTGTCAGACTTGGCGTTTTTCGCCATTGCCGAAAGGATGGCAAAAATCAATTCCTGCTTGCGCATGCCGCTGATGCCATCGACTTTATACTGCTTCCCCAATCTGGTCAGTTCGTTAATTTTTTTCTCTTTCAACTCAGCTAAATCCATCTACAGCATTCTCCTTAATTTAATAATGATAAGCCTCAGCTTTAGCATGCACATTCAGTCCACTTAGGCTTGACCCATATGATTTTATTGGTGAAATCGATATATATCGAATGCAAAGATAACGTTATATTAAAGGATTGTTTTCAAAGGGATATGTACATCCACCGATCATTTATGAAAGATCATGTAATACTGATCGGCAGTTTAGTTTAAAATAGTTAACCGCAATTACATTAATCAATGAATTCTAATAAAATGTACCTGTAAAGTTTCTGATAATTTCAGGAAAAGATGCATATGCCGGGGGTGATAGAAATGTATTCAAGAAACTTCTTGTCAGGCTCAGATTATAAGGAAATGGTATGGGATGAGAATTTTACTGCCCGCCTTAAAACTTCCCGTTCAAGACTCGATTATTATTATTGCTTATTGGAAACCTTATATTAAGTGAGGAAGGGTACCTGCCGGATGCTTGCATCTACAGTCTGCTGGCAGTGTAAGGAGTTCATTTTCACCTGTCAAGCTTTTTTTATTTGAACCCGTCACTATTATCCTCTTCCCTGTGTTTGCCCTGATCCCTTTAAATTTTTAATGTTGTATTATCTTATGGTATTTCCAGGCAGCAAACGTATGAGTTGCAGCACTTCAAGGCATGTCAAAGCCCAGCTTCCGCTGTTGTCGATCACATGATCGGCCATCATAACCTTTCGACTTAGAGACCATTGCGACGCCAATGCCTTTTCGGCCTCATTCCCTGAAATATCATCCCGTAAGGATAAACGTCTAGCACATTGACAATACCTTGAGTAGACAACAACGATACTCTCAAATAAACTTTCCCAGCCTGCTTCATACAGCAGAGGCACCTCAACCAACATTACCGGAAGATGACATGCCTTTTTAAATGTATCAATTCTGGATTTGATCTCTTCCCAAGCAAGGGGATGCAGGAGATTATTTATCTGGTTGCGAACATCGCTATCAACAAAGATCAACCTGCGAACCTTTTTCCTGTTGACAGTCTGATCTTTGTAAAAATAATCCGACCCTAAAATACGCTGCAGACCGTGCCACCCTTCTTTATCTGGTTCAAGCAATTTTCGGCATACCTGATCAGCATCAATATATTCTGTTGATATCATTTTGCGCAGAAATGAAGCCACAGAACTTTTTCCAGTGCCAATGCCGCCGGTGAGACCAACAACTTTTGTCACGCTGTTGCATAGTTCCATTGGAAAACCTGTCTGTGCCATGAATTTTCCGGGCTAGCCTCGACGGTTAATTCTTTAATCTTCTCAGAGTATCAAGTGCTTCCTGCATATCAGGCCAAAGAGGGGCAGAAAATTTCATTATTTTTTCTCTTACGGGATGTTGAAAAGATAAAACAGATGCATGGAGGCATTGTCTTTTAATTGGTATCGATTCATGGATGGAATTCATTTTTCCATAAATTTTATCGCCTGCAACAGGATGGCCTTTATAAGTCATGTGCACTCGTAGTTGATGCGTGCGTCCAGTTTCCGGCTTCAGCTCAACAAACGTAAAAGGAGGATAAAGCTCTTCAATTACCTTCCAGTTACTGATTGCTTCTCTACCACCTTTTTCCACTACGGCCATTTTTTTCCTGTTAACGGGATGCCTACCAATAGGCAATGATATTCGTCCCTCCCTATTTTCCGGCCTGCCAACAATTATGGCATGATAAGTTTTACTAATCTCTCTAGCCTTAAACATATCTACAAGTGCGTGTTGGCTTCGGTCATTTTTTGCCACCACCATCAGGCCGGAAGTATCTTTGTCTAGCCTATGAACGATACCAGGTCTCTGTTGACCGTTAATCCCGTTCAAATCTTTGCAAAAATACAGTAAGCCATGGACCAATGTTCCACTTTGATGCCCGCAAGCCGGGTGAACAACAATACCGGGAGGCTTTGAAATTACAAGAAGATCATCGTCCTCATATATTACTTTAAAATCAACTTGTTCAGGAACAATGTCCAGTGGCTCAGGTGGAGGAATTATCACCTCAACTGATTCTGCATCTTTCAGACGATATCCACTCTTTCTGACTGTGCCATTCACGAGAACCATACTGGAACGGATCAACTGCGAAAGCATTGATCGGCTGACATCATCAAAACATTCCGCCAGGAAGATATCGAGCCTTTGACCGGTACTTTTTGATTTAACCGTAAACATATGGCGACGGCCATCATAATTGAAATGACCATCTTTACTGTAATTCGACCCAGTAGTTGTCAAAATCAGCCCCAATTCATCGGTGATCATATCTGCACAGGGAGACCTAGTATCCAGGTTCCAGGCTAAAGGAATGTGTTTACATTAACGTTTAACAAGATTTGAAATATTGCCCGCAGGTGACCGCGGGCAATATCTTTATTGTCCTGGATAATTTCTCCGAGTTGAGAAATCAAGTGGGAACTGTTTGGACAAGGCTCCCGGCATAAAGAACAAACGTTTTGATAGAATAACTTTCGCGGGATTTATGAAGCTGTTGAAAATAAAACTGGACTTTTATGGCTGATAATAAAGCATTCGAAAGGATTACAATGGTATTTCATTCATTGCATTTTATTCTGATTGATTTTCATTCAAATCAAATGAATAGGTTCCCGTTCGTTCAAAAAGGAAAATGGGAAATAAAATCAAACAGAATCGAAAATTCCTTCAATGTCTTTTTCAACCTGCATCTCATCAATCGCGTTGGCAATTGATACTTCCTTGATCAGAAGACTCTTTGCCGTATCCATCATCTTTCTTTCACCGTATGACAATTCTTTGTCTTCTTGGAGAAGATAAAGATCTCTCAATACTGCAGCGACTTCAAAAACCGATCCTGTTTTAATTTTCTCCATATATTCCCGGTAACGCCTGTTCCAGGTCTGGGTACCTATCTCTACGTCCTTTTCTTTTAGGATATAAAAGACCTTTTCCACATCATCTGATGAAATAATATTTCTTAGCCCTACATTATTGCTGGTCGCAGTAGGGATCATAATCACCATATTATTATCGAGTATTTTCATTACATAAAATGTTTGTTCATTCTCGCCAACACGGCGATGCTCAATCGACTCGATCACTCCTACTCCATGGGCAGGATAAACTGCCATATCTCCTACATCAAACACTATCGTTCCCCCTTTTTGCCAGGTGGCGGTGAAATGTTACCTTAATTTTTAACAGTTTTGGGTAATACTCTAGAAATTCTGAAGATAGCGGTGTTCTTTTCTGATATACCTACCGATAACTTGTTTAATCTTGTGATCATAACATATTTTGCGGAAATTTAAAACTCTACTTTCATTCTTCTTTAAATATAATTGTCCAGTCAAAAACTGTTTGTGCAAAAAACTGTCAGTTTAAGTTGATAACAGCTCTACTCCTCTACAAATAGTATCTTCCTTTCAATCCCTAATCCCATTGACTTCATTCATTGCCGCATTTACGCCTTCTTTTACAAAAACACTAATTCCTTTTTCGATAAGACTTGTTTTTTCTCCCAGCAATTGTTCTTCGACTTCTGTAAAATCAGATAATACATATTGTTCAACAGGTATTCCTGCTTCAGGCCTTCCTATACCTACTTTTACCCTTGGAAATATATTGCTTTGCAAGGAATCGATTAATGACTGCAAGCCTCGATGACCTCCAGACCCTCCTTGGGAAGAAATTTTAACCCGAGCAATCGGCAAATCGATATCATCATGTATCACAAGAATACGACTGGCTTGCAGGTTATAATGATCCGCTGCTGCTGCGACTGCAGCTCCGCTTAAATTCATATATGTTTCTGGTTTAAGCAAAAAAAGGCGGGCTTGCCAAAGTACACCTTCGGCATATTGAGACTGCCATCTGGATTCATAGAATTTGAGCTTGTTTTTTCTGGCCAGATAATCGATCAGCATAAATCCTACATTATGCCTGGTCTTTTCATAACGTTTTCCTGGATTACCAAGCCCAACTATGAGATATGAAGACTCTGCCATAATGGGTAAAAAATAAACCGGGAAAGGAATAACCTTTCCCGGTTGTTACTACTGAAATTAATATTTACTGTAAATTATCTGTCAAAAGAAACAACTTACTCTTCTGTCTTTTCTTCTGCTGGGCTTTCTTCAGTCGTTGCCTCTGCGGTTTCTTCTTCTTCCGTTTCAGCTTCCAGCTCCTCTTCTTCTTCCGATGCCCGCGATGGATGGGCGACAGCGACACAGGTTCTTTCTTCATCATCAATTAACGTTACATTCCCCGGTAAAGAAAGATCCTTACAAGACACACCCTGTCCACCAAGTTCCAAAGCTGAAATATCTACTTCAATAAAGTCAGGAAGATCTAAGGGTAATCCTTTTAATATAACCTTGTACATCGACACCTGTAACACCCCTCCCATATCAACGCCTTTTGGAGTGCCGGCAAACTTCAGAGTAACGGGCAGGGATACAGGTTCATCAAGAGAAATCTCTAAAAAATCAGCATGAATAACCGTATCCATAACAGGATCTGCCTGTACCTCTTTTAAAACCACGTGTCGTTTTTTCTTCTTTTTACCGTCTTTGACATCAAGCGTTACAACAGCATTTTCGCCATGAAGATTTAATAAGACTTTGGAAAATTCTCTGGTTTCCAAGGACAATGCCATTGGATCAATTTGAGGACCATATAGAACCGCCGGAGTCCTTCCTTCCCTTCTTAAACTTCTCATAGCCCCCTTGCCAAAATCCTTACGAACAGAGGCTACCATTTCTACCTGTAGCATATACCTGACCTCCTCTATGCAAATGCGATATAATTTATATTCTAAGAAAAAAACAACTATTCCCTGTCCCTGCCAGGCAGGTTACTCCCCTTTTCAGTCGAAATAGTTCTGTGAAGTTTTTGTCAGCGACCCAACTAATCCACTCATTGGGTATTTTTTTCTAATGAAACTGCCTTATACAAATAAAGAGCTCACTGAATCCTCTGAATGAATCCGCTTGATCGCCTCACCAAGCAATTTTGAAACCGATAAAACTATTATTTTATCACTTTTTTTTCCTTCTTCACTCAAAGGAATGCTATTTGTCACAACAAGCGTCTCGATCTTTGAGTCGTTAAGCCTCTGAATAGCTGGCCCGGAAAGCACCGGATGCGAGCAACAGGCATGCACCGAGACAGCGCCTGCCTCTGCGAGCATGGCCGCGGCATTACAGAGGGTTCCTGCAGTGTCCACCATGTCATCAAGCAGTATTGCGGTTTTCCCTGTTACATCACCGATAACTCTCATAGCCTTACTTTCATTTGGCCGGTCGCGTCGTTTATCGATTATAGCCAAGTCAGCATTTAATCGCTTGGCAAAGGCACGCGTCCTTTCGACACCGCCGGCATCCGGTGAGACCATAATGATGTTATCAAATTTGCTTTCAATATAGTCGAGCAATACGGGTGCAGCATACAAATGGTCAACAGGAATATTAAAAAATCCTTGAATCTGACCGGCATGGAGGTCCATACATAAAACACGCCTAACTCCAACAACCATAAGCATTTCGGCAACCACCTTAGCGGTAATCGGAACTCGCGGTGCCACTTTTCTATCCTGTCTCGCATATCCATAATAAGGCAGAACAGCAGTAATTCTCCTGGCCGAGGCACGCCGTAGTGCATCAACCATGATAATCAACTCCATAAGATTATCATTGACAGGAGGGCATGACGGCTGAATTACATAAACATCAGCACCTCGAACGTTTTCTCCGATTTCTACAAAAATCTCTCCATCACTGAAAGTTCGAACCTCAACATTTGACAGAGGTAGCTCCATATAGTTGCAGATTTCGTTGGCCATATCAGGATTGGCATTACCTGAGAAGACCATTATAGGTTTTGGCATATCTTTCCGGTTCGTGAATTATTGATTGAAAAATCCTTTATTGAAACTACACAAACAAATACAAAATAAATGGCTGGGGCGGGAGGATTCGAACCCCCGAATGCATGGACCAAAACCATGTGTCTTACCGCTTGACGACGCCCCAGTT
>CAMYJP010000047.1 GCA_947258675.1 uncultured Desulfobulbaceae bacterium
ATATAACAGGAAGTCAAGAAAAAAGCACTACGTTGTGGTATAGGTGAGTGGGTTGGGTATAGTTGATGTAACTCTAATAATATAGAGAAAGCTACATTCCACCGTATTCTTTTCTGGTTCAAGGTTTACAGTTAACGATTTACGGTTTGCGATTTCCGGTTTAGCCCTAAAAATTAACTTGTCCCAGCGTGATAATTAATCATGT
This sequence comes from uncultured Desulfobulbaceae bacterium, assembly GCA_947258675.1. Next base: position 206 of record CAMYJP010000047.1, read on the forward strand.
ATAATCATAAGGATACGAAATCCGATTATTACTATTATACTGAGAACTGTCATCCGCAAACCTTCCGAGTTCACTTGACTGACATTTTAATATTTAAACAAAAAAAACAATTAGAATGCTGATTTACTTAAATAGTTCCTAGCCGGAAACTGTTTTTATTCCGGATTTTGGAACTATTTGTTTCCAATTCAGAAACGAGAAATTTTAATCAAAGTCAAGGAAATCAAGTAATTGCCCTAAAGGATTTCCTCTGGTCATGCGGAGTCGTACTAGAGTACGTCGCACAAACAATTACGAAGATTGACGCAGAATTTGCTTAAAAGGGCCGTTTCCGGATGGAAACTAAATAGCTCTGTATCCAATCGTCAGCACTTTTGCGGTCTCGAAAAATCTCTGTCTGAAAAAGATCATCTTCCACGTAAGCCTGCCATACTCTTGACATACCAAACTGGAGATCAGTTGGTGAAACAAGGGCAACAACTCCATACTCTTGACATACCAAACTGGAGATCAGTTGGTGAAACAAGGGCAACAATTATATTGGGGTTAATCTTGGCGGCGGCTTTATCGATCTCTGCTATTTTTCTTACATCTTCAGAGGTTACATTATATTCTTCACAGTGCGATCTATCAATAATGTGGTATTTTTGTTTACGAAGATGCTTGATATTATATATTTCAACATGAGCCTCGATAATTTCCTCACCTGTCACAATACCTGACGCAACAATTTCAACACCAATATCATTATCCAAGAAATTCACGTTAATAGGCATATATACCTTCGACCAATTTATTTTTTTATTGAACACGCGCAGCTTCTGCACTTTCCAGATGAACCCTTATCAAAATTAATATCTAAAAACCATAGAGCTATTACTCAAAAAAAAGATTAAAACCTATTTGCAGACATATAGAAGTAACTTCTCACATAGTTCACCAATAATGCTAATTAACTGTCCATTTCACGGATAATACGCAAATCTTTTGTCCAATTTTTCTGCACTTTAACCCAGAGTTTTAAAAAGACTTTCTTCTCCATCATATCAGCTATATCATGCCTGGCGCTCTTACCAATCTGGCTGAGCTTACTGCCTTTTTTCCCGATTATAATTCCCTTCTGGGAACTTTTTTCTACAATAATTTTCGCTTGAATTGAAACCAGCCCTTTACTTTCATCTTCTTTAAAACTCTCAATCATAACCGCTGTTGAATAAGGAATCTCCTGACCGGTAAATAAAAAAATCTTTTCCCTGATAATTTCTGCTGCGATGAAACGCTCTGTTGCATCAGTTGGAATATCCTCAGGATACATCCGAGGCCCGACATGCATATAATCGAGCAGTTTCTGAAGCAGAATATCTGTACCGTTACTATTTAGTGCAGATATAGGGATGATGTCTGCAAAAGGATAGATTTTCTGATAGGTATCTATGATGGGCAGCAAATCTTCCTTATCTAACTGATCTATTTTGTTGAGGACCAGAATGGCCGGACAGGATGTATCCTCAAGATATGTGATCGCTTTAATATTTTTTTCCGGAAGCGGCAATGAGACGTCGATTAAAAAAAGAATTACCTCAACCTCTTTTAGGCTGGAAACTGCAGCTTTGACCATTTCTTCATTTAATGGTTGTCTTGCCTTGTGTAATCCGGGAGTATCAATGAGCACAATCTGATAATCCTCGCTATTTATAATGCCTAAGATCCGTTTTCTGGTAGTTTGCGGTTTTGGAGTGACAATCGAAATTTTCTGCCCGAGATAAACATTTAACAGTGTAGATTTGCCAACATTCGGTGGCCCGACAATTGCCACTACTCCTGTTTTTACTGGTTTCTCTAAATTATCATCCATACCTTTTACTCGAATATCTCCTGCCAAAATGATATAAGCTACAAGAAAGAAACAGTCTAGGTGCTCTTAGCTTTTGGGATGTTGTTATCTGCATTGACCTTGTTTTTTTATAATACACGTTTTATAACAGTGCACCATATGAAAAACGAAAACTGAATGATGCCCGAAAGTACCTACCCTTTTTCCGATCCCGATAAAGCAGTATGCTTGACGCCCCAAGTTCGCAGATAGCAAAATGGGGCATTATTCAAAAGCAACAGTAGCTGATGTATTGGTCACCGTTCAGCCGACTCGAAAATCCATAACCATTTTTTAGAAGGACCTCTCCACACTATGGCTATAACCGGCTCCATAATAGAATATCTTGAAAGCGGTAAATTTTCCTGTGGAGTAGTTACCGGAGTTGATGGAAAAAGGGTTCACGTGATTAATCAAAATGGCAGAGAAGTAAATCTTCCTCTGACCCGTATTATTCACGAATCATCACGCCCACTCCCGGCTATGGACAAAAGTGAAATCCTCAAGCACATGCAGAGTTTATCACACAAAAGGCACAGTTTAATGGCTTCCATAAATCTTGAGGAAATATGGAACCTTATATCAGAGGAACCTGAAGAACTTTATGAACCACGCCTACTGGCAGAACTTTTTTTCGGCAATGACACCAATGATGACCATATTGCATCATTTTTAAGAGCAATTTTTCAAGACCGACTGTTTTTCAAGTTCAAAGAAGGAAAAGTCATTGCCCATCCTCCTGAAGTTACCGAACAACTGCGCCAGCAAATGGAAAAAGAAAAACAGCAGGAAGAATTGCTTTCAACAGGAGCAGAAGGATTATCCCTGATTTATCAGGACGTTGACCAGCCAGAATGGGCAGGGCGTGAAAAATGTCTGCAGCTCATTAAAGAGTATTATCTATTTGATAAAGAAGCAAAAAACAGTGCATTAGCCCGCCAACTCTTAAAAAAGGCAAAGCTCACTGGCCCTCATGATCCTTTCCATCTACTTGTCAAGGCAGGCGTCTGGAAAAAGAATGAAAACATTCCTCTGCTACGATCTGAATTATCGAAAGAGTTTTCTGATGGAGCACGGTTGCAGGCTGAATCACTCAAAGAAACCGACCCTGATACACTTATTGCTCTGGGCCGTGAAGATTTGCGTCACCTTCCGCTGATGACGATTGATGGGAAATATACCAGGGATTTTGATGATGCACTTCATATTGAAAAGCAGGGAGAGAATTATCTTGTAGGAGTCCATATTTCCGATGTTACTCATTATATCAGCCCGGGAACTCCACTATTCGAAGAAGCACTGACAAGGTGTACATCAATTTATTTTCCGGATACTACAATTCCCATGATGCCGCAGGCTATATCAGAAGGTTTGTGCAGTCTGATCGCAGGAAAAGAGCGTCCGGCGCTTAGTTTTATGATACTGATGTCAACAGAAGGAGAGATACTTGATTACAGAATAACAGCAAGCGTAGTTACTGTTAAAAGACAGCTGAATTATGCAGAAGTGAATAACATGATAAGCAGTGATGAAGAATTGACAATTCTCAGTAATCTCAGCCAAAAATTAAGGAAAAAAAGGCTTGCCTCCGGAGCACTGATTCTTCCTTTTCCGGAACTCGAAATCTATATTAACCCAGATGATACGGTCAATATTAAACTCTCCGACACAGAATCAGACAGTCGGGTACTGGTTTCAGAATTTATGATACTGGCCAATACTCTGGCTGCCGGACATATGGCAGACAGAGAAACGCCGGCACTTTTCAGAAGCCAACCGCCCCCCCGGAAGCGACTGGTGGAAGGCTTTGACAGAGACCTTTACATAAATATCCGCCAGCGTAAAATGCTATCTCCCATGACCCTGTCGGTAAAGGCAAAACCGCATAGCAGTCTAGGTGTTCAGCTATATACCACAATTACTTCACCTATCAGACGACTGGTGGACCTTCTCATGCAGCATCAACTCATAAATCTGTTAAGAAATAACAGTACACTCTTTACTAAAAGGGATCTTCGTGGTTATGCCGATATAATTAACACCACTCAGTCTCGAGTAAACACCTCTAAACAACTCAGACAACGTTACTGGATTTTAAAACACTTAGAATCATTGGTGGGAGAGCGTGTTGATGCTATGATAATCGAAAGGGGACACAGAAGAGTTCATGTGGTGTTGGTGAATTATATGCTGGACGCCGACCTTCCTGCCAATCAGGGAACATTGGCCAGACCAGGAGAGACAGTCCCTGTAAGGATTGCCAAGGCAAACGCCCTTTCTAATATTCTTCGAGTGGAATGGTAAGACCGAAAATAATATTGATCTAGAATTTAAACGGTAAAAAGCAGATGAGCAATAACGCCACAAGGATCGGTGGCAAGAAATAATTAATAAAAACCGAAACAACTTTCTTGCAACCTCCCTGCCCCCCCCTCTGCTTTTGACAAATTTCATTAATAATTATTCTGACATAACTTCGCACCCAGAAAGGAACCACATTATCAATTTGATATTTTTCCAGGTGTGCCATTATTGTTGGTCTATCAGCGTTTTGCCCGTACCAGAACTTAAATGCATTATCGAAAAGTGTATACCGGCTTATTTTCAAAGATGTAATTACACTGCCAATATTCTCCGGGTCAAAAGGATTCTTTGTTTGTATGTCCATGATCATCACCAGTGGTTGTTATTGAGGTACCGCCAGCTTATGAATCGTTGACAATTCTTTTTCCATTTATTTCTTTTAGAGCAATAATGATGCCCAAATATACAAAATAGACGAAATATAATAATTTCAAACTCTTACTAACCTTACTATCTACTTATTGTTCACCCACTGAGGAAAAGTTAGAATAATTACGAAATAGTCTAGAATTTTTCCTAAAAAATCCTATTGTTACCTTTAGCCTGAAATATTCAGGTGGTGAGTTGGCTGAAGATGCAAGGAAGAGGGTGATTCGCTGTAGTTGGCTACGCGGAAAACCCGATGATGAATCAGATTCAACCAAATCACCGCCCCCGAAGGGTGACTCTATTCAATTGCAGTTACACCACAAGAAAAAAACACTCTGTGATTTTGAAAAACACTCAAAAAGAAAGCAATTGAGACAAAAGATCAATAAGATAAAACAATTTTAAGTCCAGAGTCATGAACAATCCGGGTTGATTAGATGACACGAGACAAAAACAAAAAAGAATGTAAAACCTGCGGCAGATCCGGGCAAATCACCTTTTTTAAAGGAGTAAGCAGGTTTCTCTTGTCATGGGAGGAGTGCCCAGAGTGTGCAGGACTTGGTTATATTGTTCATCCCCATGACAATAATGAAACAGAACAAAAGACGGCAAATAATAAAAATAAACAACGCAAAAAAAGAGAAGATTAGTAACATCCGAGAGCATTTACTATTCTGCCTGTTAAAATATACCTTCCCGCTCCTACTCTGGAAAATTCATGAAATTTTGCAAAAAACCAGCAGCACCACATAGTGTACCTCGTCTCAAACAATACCACCATATGTAGTACCTCGAGTTTTTCCTGAAAAAAATCTCATAATTATAGCCTGTTGAGACCATTTTTCCCTTGACATGACAGATCTCTTTCTATAAATAGATCGAAAGTGGTAAAAAGTGGGTTAAAAGGGAAAATAAGGGCGGAAATTGACAATCCATGGCTAAAAACACTTACAAATCAGAAAATCGGTTCAGGAGTCGTTCAGAACACAATGTTGACGCCAAAGGAAGGCTGAACATCCCGAGCCGTTTTCGAGAAGTATTACGGGATGAATATGCTGACATGCTGATGCTGACAAATTGGCATAAATGTCTCAAAGCCTATCCCGCTCAAGTTTGGGAAGACCTTGAATCCACCTTACTTAGCCAGGGCAAGAAACAGCCTGGCTTAGCCTCTTTTGTGCGATATGTCATTTCCGGTGTTACCGAATGTTCTCCTGACAAACAGGGCCGCATATTAATTCCACCAGCCCTGAGAACAGATTTCGGAATTACCAAGTCCATCATACTTAACGGAATGCTTGATCACTTCGAGATCTGGAACAAGGTCGATTGGGAAACTGAAACCAAACAAACCAGAGATCAGTTTGATAGTTTCGATTTAGCAGCCTTGGGCATACTTTAATAATAGATCCGGGTTGCAAAATAGTCTTTTAAATAGAAAAAGAGCGTATTCAATACGAGAACAGATGAAGTGGTTCACACCCCTGTACTGCTTAAAGAAACTATCAATTTACTGGCGCCGGCCGATGGCGGAATTTATGTGGACGGCACCCTGGGAATGGGAGGTCATAGTCGAGTAATTCTCGAAAAAAGCAGGCCCGGCGGGCGGGTAATAGGGCTTGACAGAGACTTAGATGCACTGGCGCAAGCCCGAAAAAACCTTGCATCATACGATAACCGAATCAGCTTTTTCCACAGGAACTTCATTGAGACCAGACAAGTTCTGACGGAAATCGGCATTGAGTATGCAGATGGCCTGTTATTGGACTTGGGAGTTTCCTCAATGCAGCTTGATTCCGGTAGCAGAGGCTTCAGCTTCAAAGGAAGTAACCCTCTGGACATGAGAATGGACCCCCGCTCATCGGTAACTGCCGCAAAGTTGGTTAACACGGAGAGCGAAGATGAATTGGCAAACATTTTTTACTATTACGGCGAGGAACAACAGTCAAGGAGGATCGCTGCTCGAATCGTGGCAGAACGGAAAAAAACCAGGATCGAAACAACGGACAGGCTTGCCGATATTGTGGCACAGGCTATCCCCAAACGTTTTCATCCGAAAAAAATCCATGTTGCCACGAAAGTCTTCCAGGCTCTACGGATCGCGGTTAACCAAGAACTGGAAAATCTTTCAGAAATACTTGACGCGGCTTTAACCATCCTGAAACCGGGAGGAATTATTTGCATCATTTCATTCCATTCTCTGGAAGACCGCCTGGTTAAATGTAAATTTAGAGAAGATCCGGTATTTGATCCGCTTACCAAAAAGCCGATAGTTCCGGAAAAAAATGAGCGCCAGACGAACCCAAGAGCACGCAGCGCTAAACTTCGAGCAGCCAGACTGCTCAACATGTCGAAATTGGAGGGCTAGTAATGATACAGGATTATTCAAGCCGATGTTTTCTAGACACCGGGACCAGGTTTCATCGCCCGAAGCTGATGTTCACGAAAAAAAATACTCGTCAGACTTCAACCGGCTGGATGCTTTGGAAATCGGTGGGAGCATTGCTTGTCCTCGCACTAATTATTGGAATGGCATCTACATACTGGTTCGGAAGCCAGATACGTGTTGCTCTGGACAATGTTGGAAAAAACCAGACAATACATAAAGAACTGTTGGCTCATAACAACCAATTACTCGCCCGTAGGGACACTTTATTGTCCAGCGAATCATTTGAGTCAATAGCAAAAGAATTAGGGCTGTATCCGCGCTCTGAAGGGCAAGTACGTCACCCATAGCAGATTGCAGCAGATCAGCCCGGCTTTCCGGGTAAGGATGTGCCACCTGGTTGCGAAATGTCAAACAGAAAAATGATTCAACATTCTATCAGGTCGTACATTAATGGAAAATCAGCAACAATCACCACAAAAATCCCAAAACAAGAGAAAAAGAGCGGCCGTTCTTTTTCTTACCCTCCTGATTTTGCTTGCCGGCCTCGCAACCCTGGCCTCAAGCCCGCATGACAGCCTGATCGACACCTTTGTTAATAAGGACAACAAACAGCAGCCCCAGGATAAATTGGCTCTATCGGTTGTAGCATGTGACCGTGCTACAATATATGACCGAAACTTCAACCGATTGGCTGTCAGCTATAAAACCCACGCAGTATATGCCAGGCCGCTGGAATTAGACCAGCCTGATGTTGCTGCAAAAAAATTGAGTGCCCTGTTGGACCTTGACGAGTCTAAATTAGCGGCAAAGCTGAAATCAGAAAGAATTGTTGCTTGGATTGGCAGGGAAATTGAGCCCTCAGTGAGCGATCAAATAAAAGCATTAAACCTCAAAGGCATTTATTTGATTAATGAAATGAACCGGTTTTATCCGAACAAGAATAAAGCCGCCCATCTCATTGGCTATGCCAACAACGAACAGGGACTTGACGGGATAGAATTCCTCTATGACAGCCTATTACAGACAAAAACAAGCAAACCAACCTTTTCAGATCTTATCGACACAACCGGAAAAAATAATGTTGGCGAGGAAGGAGTTGATCTTGTTCTGACTATAGATCTGCGAATCCAGTCCAGCCTTGAAAAGTTTCTCAAAAAAGCCATGAAAAAACACATGGCGTCTTCAGCTGCTGCTGCTCTTATTTCTCCTGAAACCGGGGCTATTCTAGCTTTAGCCAACCTTCCGACATTTGATCCCAACTGTTTCTGGGAATTTAGCAATGAAGAACGTAATAATCGTTTAATTTCACAAGGTGTTTTTCCAGGAGATCTTAGTAATTTTTTTCAACAGACCATAACTTTTGATGAGACTAAAAAAGTATCCCTAAATTTAATTAAAAACTCAGACACAAGCAAAGTTAAAGGCCAGCTCATTCTCCCAAGAAAGCATAAAAGGAAAAAGTTTGACAGACAAGCTTTCCTGACCCATGAGTCACTGGGCCCGATTGCCAAACATCTTCAGAATTTTCCAAAATATAAGGTTGACCTACCGCTGCACAAAACGGACTACAACAACGAATTAGCTAAATATGGAGATATTATTCCCACCGGCAACGGGTTGCAGCTGCTCACCTCTTTTTCTTATCTGGTAAATGGTGGAAAAGAGATAAAACCGCACCTGCTTTCATCCATCTGGGACCGAGCCACAGCAAATGAATTCCCTGCCAAATTTAGAACAAATACTGAAACAGCTGCTCGCAGCGACCATCAAAAGGCTGCATTAGATGTTTTAAAGCGGCTGGGAAAAGCAGGCCCGTCAGATTCCATCTCACTGGAAGTCATATTAACCAATGACCTAAATCTTCCGGTTCCAGAATTATTAATAGAACCATCGGAAGATTCTGACAAAGAAAATGAATTTAAATATGTGATGCTTGGCGTTGCCCCGGATTCCAAACAGAATTTAACCATGGTTGTTATAATGGATGGCATAAAATCTTCATCAATTATTAATAGCATAAAATCTTCCAAACCAATTCTGACCATGCCCGCAGATCTTATCTGTAATTCGATTAATTGGTGTAAAAATCCAAAGAAAACTGCCCCGCCAGTCGATCTGGCAGAAGCTGTAGACATAAAAAAAGGAAGCACAAAAAAAAGGGAGAAAAAAATGGAAATCGCTTCGTTGACAGCGGAAATCCAAAAGCCGCAAATGCCAGAACTTACCGGAAAGAGCTTACGGTATGGCCTTCAGACTTTGCAACAATTCAATTTGCGCATTTCAGTTATAGGTTCTGGAATGATTGTTGCCCAGCACCCAGCTCCTGGGGCTCCGTTTAATGAAGGAGACAGCTGTGTATTGAAGTTACAGACAGAACATTAGGATTAGACCTTCTTTTACTAAAAAAACTCAGGAAAGCAGAATTTTCAATGCAGACCTCTTTTAACATAACATGCCGGTAAAGCAGAAAAAAAACCTTGGCGAACTCATGGCTGGTATACCCTACCATGCAACCAAAGATATCCATGGAATATCAATCACGGGTATTGTTTCCGATTCTCGACACATCAAAAAAGGAAATCTTTTTATCGCCATCAAGGGAATGACGGTTGACGGGCATACCTTTGTAAACGAAGCAGTAAAGAGTGGTTGCACCGCTGTGATAATTGAAAGAGGGAGAAAAATAGTAAAACCCGCATCCGAAACTGTATTTATCGAGGTGCCGGACAGCAAGGTGGCATTGGGGATGGTTGCTGCCAGCTATTACGATCATCCAGGGCGTAAAGCCAAAATGATAGCCATCACAGGGACAAATGGCAAAACTACAACCTCTTATCTGATTGAGTCCATAATCAGGGCCACAGGAAAGAGACCTGGCGTTATCGGCACGGTCAGTTATAGATATTATAACAATACCGGCAAGCTGATTGAACAGTCAGCCCCTTTTACCACGCCGGAACCAATTACCCTGCAAAACCTTCTTAAAAATATGGTTGACGATGGAGTAACTCATGTAATCATGGAGGTATCCTCTCACGCTTTGGCACTTAAACGCATTTCAGGCCTTTTTTTTGATATTGCTGTATTCACAAATCTCAGTCGTGACCATCTCGATTTCCACTGCAATATGGAAGATTATTACAAAAGTAAAAAGCTGCTGTTCTCTAATTACCTGAAACCAGAAGGAAAGGCTGTAATTGTTTTGGAATCCGACCCCAAAATGCCTTCCACCCGCAATGGTAAGCCAACATCCTGCTGGGGCCAAAAACTTCGAGTTGATCTTGACGGTTCAACGAATAAGGAAGCTGATATATACCCGGAAAAATATTCATTTAACCTTGATGGGATAAACGCTGTCATCGTAACACCTCAAAACAGGTTTTCACTCAAATCTCCGCTGGCCGGTGAATTTAACCTGAAAAACATTCTTGCAGCCACCGGAGTTGGCTTATTTCTATCAGCAGAAACAAATGATATTCTTTCAGGCCTGGAAAAAACCGCTGTTATCCCTGGAAGACTCGAGCAAATCAAAGCAAAAAAAGGAACTAACATTTTTGTAGATTATGCCCATACCCCTGATGCTCTGGAAAATGTTTGCAATACCTTGCGAAAATTAAATCCGACCAGGCTGGTATGTATTTTTGGTTGTGGCGGAGATCGTGATAAAGGGAAGAGACCCTTAATGGGCAACGTTGCCGGTCGCCTTTGTGATGTGGTTCTAATTACCTCTGATAACCCTCGCACCGAATCTCCTGAAAAAATATTGGATGAAATCGAATCAGGTCTTGCCGGAACATCTTTGAGAAAACATTCAGCTGAAAAGCTTTTAAAAGACGGAAATTCCTGTGGTTATGATGTAATCGCTTCCCGCGGTGATGCAATTAGAATTGCTGTGCAAAATTCCGGACCCGAGGACATTATCCTTATTTCCGGTAAAGGCCATGAATGTTATCAAATCACTGGCAACGACAAAATATACTTTGATGATCGTGTCGAGGCTGCAAAATACTTGAATGGTGTATACCAATGATAAGTGCATCCCCTGCCCTTCAGAAATCTTCGTCAATCCGATATGAAAACAGGAAAAAACCGGGTTGGACCCTGGACCATGTTCTGCTTGCCACCAGAGGTCGCCTTCTGTTCTTTCCCAGAGAAAGGCGGATACTGCATGATACGCAACGACATATTGACCACAATTTAAAAGGTTCGATCGCAAGGAAACGCTCTCTGCATTCCGCCGCGTTTAGCAACATATCTACAGATACCCGCACTTTGCGGGCGGGAGACATTTTTCTTGCTCTGCTCGGCTCTAATTTTGACGGGACAACCTTCATTGGCCAGGCAATTAAGAAGGGCGCCCATGCTCTGATAGTTAGCAATTCTAAAAGAAGTGAGATCGTTGGCGCATTGTCTGGCACTGCCAAACAAATCCCTGTAATTTTAGTTGATGATACTCTCCAGGCTCTCGGAGATCTTGCCGCCTATAGAAGATCACTCATGCCGGATTTACGAGTAATTGCCATAACCGGATCATCTGGCAAGACAACAGTAAAAGAGATGACAGCCGCAATCTTTTCAAAAAAACACCAAACCCTGAAAACAAAGGGAAACTATAACAATCTCATTGGGTTGCCGCTATCCCTGTTAGAAGTTGAACCCAGGCATAAATTTGCCATATTGGAGATGGGGATGAATCAAACTGGAGAAATAGCCAGACTAACCGAAATAGCTGATCCTGATGCTGGTTGCATCACTAATATCCAGGCGGCTCATTTAGCAGGCTTAAACAGTATCAAAGGGGTCGCTCATGCCAAAAATGAGTTGTTTGCGGGGATGAAGTCCTGGGGTAAATTGATAGTAAATAACGATGACTCTCTGGTGCGAAGAATGGCAAAATTGCACCGGAATGAAAAAATATTATATGCCGCCAGTAGTGCCGGACGTCGGCAAGGAGCATTTATTTATGCTACCCATATTAAAAGCCTTGGTGAAAAAGGCATGGCCTTTACTTTGCATATTGGTAATGCCCGCAGAAGAATTTCAATGAAAGCAATCGGGTATCATAATGTATCCAATGCAATGGCCGCAGCTTCCATGGCTTACTCTCAAGGGTTGAATCTAAGTGAAATTGATGCTGGTCTTGCCGATTTCAAACCGTTTGACAAACGGGCCCAGATTATCCAAATACCCGGCCTTGACCTTAAAATTATCAACGACTCATATAACGCTAACCCAGCGTCAATGCTGGAGGCGGTAAAAACATTACAGTTATTGAAACACGGTCATAAAGCAATTGCTTTCATTGGAGACATGTTTGAACTTGGTGATGCTAGCAATGAAGCCCACCAGGCTCTTGGTAAAAGCATCGCCCAAGCAGGCATAGATTATCTTGCTGCCACAGGAGACTTTGCCGGAGAAGTGATAGGTTCAGCAAGATTGAATGGTATACCGGTTGAACAATGTAGACAGTGCCATGATAAAAAAGAAATGGCAGCATGGCTGCTGCAGCTGCTGAAAGAGAACCAACTAGATATCGGAGATTGGCTCTTGTTAAAAGGTTCCCGCGGTATGCAGATGGAGACCATACTTGAAGATTTAAAACGGTCATTAAGAAAAGATCAATAATGATCAGTTTCAGTCAATCCCACAACAATCAGTAATGCATTATGTTCTATCATTGGCTTTTTCCCCTAAGTACTGTCTTCAGCGGATTCAATGTATTCCGCTATATTACTTTCCGCTGTATTGGTGCGGCAGTAACGGCCTTTCTGATCATACTCATCACAACGCCCCGCTTCATTAATTTCATAAAGCAACTGCAAATTGGACAGGTCATCAGAGAAGATGGCCCCGAGACACACCTTAACAAGCAAGGCATTCCGACAATGGGTGGATTGCTGATCCTGATAACCATTTTTATTACAACAATTTTATGGGTGGACTTGAATAATTCTTATGTTTGGCTGTTGCTGGGCGTTACCTTATGGTTTGCACTCATCGGTTTCATGGATGATTACCAAAAATTTAAATACAAAAACAGTCATGGTCTCAGTCCGCGGGGAAAAATTATCTTCCAAATCCTGGGAGCTTCCGCTGTTGGATTGTTCATAGTATTACATCCTGAATTTGACGGACACTTGAGTATTCCATTTTTAAAAAATGTTCGTCCCGACCTGGGATGGTTTTATATACCTTTTGCAGTGATAGTAATTGTTGGTGCCTCAAATGCCGTAAATCTCACCGACGGACTTGACGGCTTGGCCGTGGGACCAACCGTGATTACCGGAAGCATATATCTTATCTTTTCGTATCTTGCCGGCCATGCAGTGCTGGCAGGGTATCTGCAAATATCGTTTGTTCCCGGCGCCGGTGAAGTGGCTGTTTTTTGTGGTGCACTTGTTGGCAGCACACTTGGTTTTCTCTGGTTCAATGCTTTTCCTGCTCAGATTTTCATGGGAGATGTCGGCTCCCTTTCCCTGGGAGGCGCTCTTGGGGCAGTTGCAATTATTACAAAACAGGAAATCCTGCTGGCAATTGTCGGTGGAATTTTTGTTATGGAAGCTCTGTCAGTTATTCTACAGGTTGGTTTCTTTAAAATGAGCGGCGGCAAAAGAATCTTTCTTATGGCCCCCTTCCATCATCATTTTGAAAAGAAAGGTTGGGCAGAGCCAAAAGTAGTTGTCCGGTTCTGGATTATTTCAATCGTTCTTGGTTTGATGGCCTTGGCGACCTTGAAACTAAGATGATGTGTTCTACAAGGTCTAGACATCGCATTGAAATTAAACCCGAGTCCAAAATTCTTGTTGTGGGCTTGGGAAAATCAGGTTTTGCCGCTGTAAAATTTTTCACATCCCTTGGTACAGCTGTTTCGGTCTCAGAGTCAGCAACGCTGAATACAATTAATCCCAAAATGGTTGAATGGCTTAATGAAAATAAAATCGACTTTGAAACAGGCGGTCATTCGGTAGAACTATTCACCTCTGTAGATGCTATTTTAGTTAGCCCTGGAGTACCTCTGGATCTGCCACCACTTCAGACAGCCCGGCACCATTTAATCCCTGTGATGGGTGAAATGGCAATTGGGGCTCAATTTCTTAAAACTCCTGTTGTTGCAATAACAGGAACTAATGGTAAAACAACCGTCACTACACTGCTTGGTGAAATTTTCAAGTCTTCCGGAATGAAAGTTTTTGTCGGGGGCAATATCGGAACACCTCTCTTTGACTATCTGAGTGGGCCACAGAACGCAGATATTGCGGTGCTCGAAGTAAGTAGTTTTCAACTGGACACAGCTGGGGGAGAAACAGGATTTCGACCGAATATGTCTATATTGTTGAATATTTCACCAGACCATCTTGACCGGTATGAATCCTTTTCCGCATATGCTGCCTCAAAATTTCAAATTTTTTCCGCTCAACAAGAAGATGATATAGCGATATTAAACGCTGATGACCCTGAAATATTGAATCAGAAAAAATTATGGCCTTCAAAAAGTAAATGCTATTTTTTCGGCTCTGAAAGAAAAGAAAACCCTGGAGCTGTGCTGCATGGCAAAAACGTTTTATTGTCCTCTGAAATCTTCCCAGAGGCGAGCCAGGAAGGTTTTGATTTATCAAACACCAGCCTTCGGGAATCGCCAAATCTTCAGAACGGCATGGCCGCAATTCTTGCAGCCAGGTTAATGGGATGCTCTGAACAAGCAATCAACAAAGGAATTACAAGGTTTACTCCATTGGCACACCGTATGACCTTGATTGGTGAAGTTGACGGGGTCAAATACATCGATGATTCAAAAGCCACCAATATTGGAGCTGTGCAGGCCGCGCTTGCCGGAATGGACAGGAATCTCATTTTGATCGCCGGTGGACGTGACAAAGGAGGTGATTACAATCTGCTCCGCAGTCTTATCAAGGAGAAAGTTAAAACGTTACTGCTCATAGGTGAGGCAAAGGAAAAAATTGCCAAGGCTTTTAGCAAGATAACTCATATCGTATTTGCTGACAGTCTGCAGGATTCAGTGTATATGGCATCGAACCTTGCAGAACCGGGTGATACCGTTCTGCTGTCTCCCGCCTGTTCGAGCTTTGACATGTTCGAAAGCTATGCGGACCGTGGAGATATATTTAAAGAGGCCGTCTTAAACCTTGTTAAAAAACCAGTCCATTAGTGTCTGTTCAAAAACTCTATTTATACGGACGGATTACATAATTTTATTTTCACAAGTCTTAATATGAATATTGAGGAATAGTATGCCGGTACAAACAATATGTTGTGTCTGTCAAAAATCAATGAGCTTATATGGGTGGTTCGATGAATTTATGGAACAATACAAAAAGTTGTCAAAAGGGTATTGTCCTGAATGTTTCAGACAAACGATGAATATGCGTCATCCTCAAAGAAACAGACAAATAGTCACGAGTCATTCAATTTGGGGGGAATTAAGTAACTGACCGCAGCCATTGTAACCATTTAATTCGAAAACATATGTTTACCAAATGCCAGGATAATAGCTGCCGATCCGGACTAACAGTATTTTGAAAATGGTTCTAAACAATCCACATGTGCAGGATGTTTTTCCTCGCGTTGGTTGAACTTTTCTTAACTTCTACGAAAAATGTTCAAAGGCTTATCAAAATTTATACTGTATCTGAAGCACGTTGTTCCGGTTTACTTGAAATAGTTACGAGCCATGTTTTGAAAAAAACGCATGATCAACAGCAAAGAATAGTAATAACCGGAGGCGGGACCGGTGGGCATCTTTTTCCAGGTATAGCGGTTGCAGAAGCAATGTTGGATAGATTTCCCAACAGTACTATTCTGTTCATTGGTACTGATCGGCAGATCGATTCTCTTGCCCTGCGTAATAAATCCTTTAAAACTACAACAATTCGCTGCCAGGGATTAAAAGGCAAAGGGCTGGTTTCTCAGGTACAAACATTACTGCAGTTGCCATTAAGTGTATTTGAAGCAATCAGACTGCTCCGAGATTTTAAAGCAGACCTTGTCTTTGGAGTTGGAGGGTATGTAACAGGGCCGGTACTTCTGGCTGCCGGTCTTTTGAGGATACCAGGCTGTATTCATGAACAGAATTCCATACCCGGTTTGGCCAACAGGCTCGCCGGCAAAATAGCAAAACGTATTTTTGTTTCCATCCCTGGAAGTGAGAATTATTTCTCAAGAGCTAAATGCATAGTAAGCGGCAACCCGGTCAGGAAGGAATTACTTGAAGCAAGTGAGATCTCCAGGGAGATCAAAGCTGATCATACCAATATATTATTGATTTTGGGGGGCAGCCAGGGAGCCCGGCAGGTTAACAAGCTGGTTCTTGAGGCAATTGAACATGTACGGCATGATTTACCGAAAGACTTTATGGTAATTCACCAAACAGGGTCGCATGATGAAATAAAAGTGAAGGACTGTTATGCAAAGTTTGGAATTAATGCTAGAGTAGAAGCCTTTTTTGAAAAAATGGCGGAGATCTACCAATTGGCGGGTCTTGTGGTTTCCCGTGCAGGCGCCACTACTCTGGCTGAACTTACGGTATTGAAAAAACCGTCAATTCTCATTCCATTTCCTTATGCAGCAGATAATCATCAAGAAAAAAACGGTCAATTCCTGGTTGAAGAAGGTGGGGCAAAAATGTTTGTAGAGAAGGACCTGACCGGTGCTCAACTGGGCAATGAAATCATTGCCCTTTTAACCAATAAAAAAACTTTGTCTGAGATGGCAGAAAAAATGAGTCACCACGCCAAGCCGAAAGCAGTTGAAGTTATCGTTGATGAATGCGAGAAACTGATCAATCTACAAACTTCCATGGGCTGATATTTAAAATTTCAGGCCCACCACACGAACATGTATAAGAAAACCAAACACATTCACTTTGTCGGTATTGGTGGTATAGGCATGAGCGGCATAGCTGAAGTGCTTATCAATCTTGGATACACAGTAAGCGGCTCCGATCTCAAAGAATCAGACATTACACGCCGGCTTACAGCACTCGGTGGTAAGATAAAAAGCGGACACAATGCAGAATGGATAAAAGGTGCTGACGTTGTAGTTACTTCGTCGGCAGTAAACCATGACAACCCGGAAGTTCAGGCCGCCAAAGAGTCAAACACTCCGGTAATACCAAGAGCTGAGATGCTAGCTGAACTCATGCGTTTAAAAAACTTTGGCATAGCCATTGCCGGAAGCCATGGAAAAACCACAACCACATCTCTCATTGGTTGGTTGCTGACAGAAGCTGGTTTTGACCCAACTATTGTTATTGGCGGTAAGGTTAACAGTCTTGAGGGCAGTAACGCCAAACTGGGAGAAGGAGAATTTCTTGTGGCTGAGGCGGATGAAAGTGACGGTTCCTTCCTCAAGCTCTCTCCGGTTGTAGAAGTTGTAACCAATATTGACATGGAACATCTCGATTATTACCGTGACCTTGAACATATTCAGGCTACTTTTCTTGAATTCATTGATAAAATCCCCTTTTATGGAGCTGCTGTACTTTGTCTCGATGACCTGAATATTGTTGATATCCTGCCAAGAATCGACAAGAGAATTATCACGTATGGTATGACATCCCAGGCAGATATTTTTGCAAGATCTGTTTCTGTCACAGGACTCTCTTCTCAGTTTGAAGTCTGGATGAACGATACCATCCTAGGGGAAATCACCTTGGCTTTGCCAGGTATTCACAATGTATATAACGCCTTGGCCTCCGTCACCGTAGGGCTGGAGCTGGAGATCCCGTTTGCAAAAATAGCCGACGCTATGAAAAGCTTTACGGGGGTACAGCGAAGGTTGCAAATCAAAGGAGAAAGGAGAAATATCTTGGTTATTGATGATTACGGTCATCATCCAACCGAGATACGGGCGACCCTCTCCGCCCTACGTGACGCTTGGCCAGATCGTCGGCTAATTGTTTTATTTCAGCCACACCGTTATTCCAGAACTCAAGCACTAATGAAAGAGTTCCATAATGCATTTCATCGGGCCGATCTTCTCTTTTTAACCGAAATTTATGGAGCAGGTGAAAAGGAAATAGAAGGAATTAATTCCGAAACATTACTAGCAAGTATCAAAATGCACGGTCAACGACAAGTCTATCTTGCTGAATCTTTCGATGCCATGCTAGACAGTGTTCTTTCAGTATTGGAAGAAAATGATATTGTCCTCACACTTGGCGCCGGCAATATTTGGCAGGCAGGAGAAAAGCTCCTTTCAAAACTGTAAGCAGAGGAAACGTTGTCTTCACTCAATTCATATGTGCAGGATCTTAAAAATCGCTGGTCAGGTAAAATATTATTGAATTGCCCCATGGCTGGTTTTTCCACCCTTAAGGTCGGTGGCCCTGCAGATGCAATAATGATTGCCGACAGTCTTTCGGAGCTGACTGAACTCATGGTATGGCTTCATGACCGTAATCTCCCATGGCAAGTTGTTGGCCGTGGAAGTAACATCTTAATCCCGGATGAAGGTCTAGCGGGTGTTACATTAATTTTAGGAAAAGATTTTTCAGCTGTAGAGATTATTTCATCTGAAAAAACTGAAATCAAGGTGCGTGCCGGAGCAGCATGTTCACTTGCAAAACTTCTAGCTTACTGCACCAAACATCAGTTCAGCGGGCTTGAATTTGCCGTTGGAATCCCGGGAAGTGTTGGTGGTGCCATTGTAATGAATGCTGGGTGCTGGGGCAGAGAAATCGCTGATGTTTTGTCCGATGTAACAATTTTAAATCCAGCAGGTAAAGTCCAAACAAAATTTCGGGAAAATCTTGATTTTTCATACCGCAAATGGAAAGAATATAGCGAAGGAATTGTCGTGTCCGGAACCTTTTCGCTGGCTGCAGGCGAGGAATACCAAATCAAAGCTGCGTGTAATGATTACAACCGGCTTCGCAAAAAACAACAGCCACAGAAAATACCAAGCGCCGGCTCGTTCTTCAAGAATCCTCCTGAACATGCTGCAGGGAAATTAATAGAAGACGCAGGCCTTAAAGGCCTTAAAGTCGGCGGCGCGATGGTTTCATCCAAACATGCTAATTTCATTGTTAATACAGGTTCGGCTACGGCAACTGATGTTTTCAATTTGATGAGACAAATACAATCGACAGTTTATGATAAATCAGGAATAATGCTGGAACCGGAAGTTCATATTTTGAGAAACAAGGAATCCAAATAATGGGAATGCCCTCTGATTTCAACCTTCCCAAGCACCGTCAAGGGAAACGCCATTATCTTTTTGATATAATTAAGAATTTCATTCCATATTTCGGCAAAAAATTAGTCAGTATAGGCTTTAAAACAATACTGATACTCTGTTGTGCCATTCTTATTGGTCAATTTACTTACAACAGATTATGTAAATCCGAGTTCTTTCAGATTGCCACTATTTCTGTCCAGGGATGTCACCTGACCAGCAAAGACCTCATACAGGAATTAAGCGGTGTTACTATCCATTCAAATCTTCTCGCGTTAGATTCTACCCGGATAAAAGATAAAATAGAGACTAATGCCTGGATTGATCGTGTTAGAATCCATAAAAAATGGCCCAGCAATTTACTTATTGAGGTCAAGGAAAAAGAACCTTTTGCTTTGATAAATAAACCAAAAGGCTTGTTCTATATTGACAAGTTTGGTCAGACTCTAGTGCCGGTTATGCCTTCAGGAGAAATAGATTATCCGGTTATCACCGGCCAAGTTCTCCCTATCGCTCAATCTAAAAATGGTGATGGTCAGAATTCTATCCTTCTGGATGCCTTAGAATTATTGCACATTGCCAAAAGCACCAATCCGATCCTGCCCAGGCAAAATATTTCTGAAATAAATATTGCCGAAAACGGAGAATTGACGCTTTACCTGCTTGATCAGGTATTTCCGATATATTTGGGCAGAGACAATATGAAAGAGAAATATTACAGGCTTGTTAAAGTGCTCAAAGGGCTGTATAAAAAACAGGAAATTTCCAATACAGCCTATATTCAGGTAGATTATCAAAAAAATGAAATCCTAGTTGGAATGGGAAAATCGTAACAGATATTCCACGGCACGGATTCAGGATAAATAATGGACCAAGAACAGAGAGGAGAATTAATAGTTGGCCTGGATATCGGGACAACAAAAATATGTGTTGTTGTTGGGGAAGCCAGGGAAGACAAAATAAATATTATCGGTGTAGGTACGCACCCCTCTGTTGGTTTAAAGAAAGGGGTTGTTGTTAACATCGAAAGCACTGTCAATTCAATACGTAAAGCTGTTGATCTGGCTGAAGAATCGGCAGAATGTGAAATTCATCAAGTTTGTGTGGGTATTGCCGGCAACCATATCAAGGGATTCAACAGTCCTGGTATTGTTGGTGTCAAAAACAGAGAAATTAAAAAAGATGATATCGACAGAGTAATTGATGCTGCCCGGGCCATAAATTTATCCCATAACCAGGAAATTCTCCATGTCCTGCCGCAGGAATTTATGGTCGATGATCATACGGGAATTCAAGATCCTCTTGGTATGACCGGCGTCCGACTTGTAACAAACGTACATATTGTAACGGTTGATGCGACTTCCGTCCATAATCTCGTTATGTGCTGCAACCGTGCAGGACTTGAAGTAACAAATATTGTGTTGGAATCTCTGGCCTCGGCCCATGCAACTTTAAGCCCAGAGGAAATGGACCTTGGTGTAGCTCTTCTGGATATTGGCGGAGGGACAACTGACCTTGCTATTTTTTCCGGAGGAACTATCAGGCACACCTACGAATTGGGTTTAGGGGGAAATAATCTTACCAATGACCTTTCGGTCGGATTACGGACACCTTTGCAGGCGGCTGAAATTCTCAAAAACAAATATGGTTGTGCCTTGTCTTCCATGATAAATAAAGATCAGACGATTGAAGTCCCCTCAGTCGGTAATCGCAAGCCAAGAAAACTTTCTCGTAAGGTTATGGGAGAAATACTTGAACCCAGGATCGAAGAAATGTTAGTCTTGGTGAATCAGGAAATGATCGATTCCAAAGACAAAGATCGCCTTAACACCGGTGTAGTTATTACTGGAGGCACCGCACTTTTAAGTAATATTGTTGATCTTGCCGAACAGATTTTTGATCTGCCGGTCAGGATTGGATATCCTGACAATATCAATGGCATACATGAGGAGTATGACACCCCGCAATATGCGACTGGAGTCGGACTTGTTTTATACAGTATGAAAAACTCCTCCGGGAAAAAATACAGACTTGGAAATAAAAAAGTCTTAGGTAAAATTTCCGGCTGGATGAAAAGTTGGATGAGGACTAACCTATAGACCGATTATTAAAGGTGCTGTTTAGCTCAGGATTTCAAGGTAATCGGAGCCACGAAGAGCACAAGCTTCCCTGGTTGGGATTTTGTTAAGAGCTACCTTAATTAATAACGTATGTTGTTAATAGAAACTTCAAGTGCATTTGAAAAGGTGTAATATGGATTTTAGAATGGCGGAATCCGAATCACTGGCAAGAATAAAAGTAATTGGTATTGGCGGCGGTGGTGGCAATGCTGTAAAGCCGATGTGCGGTTGCAATTAGGTCCAAGCATAACCAAAGGACTCGGGGCCGGCGCTGACCCTGCGCAGGGCAAAATTGCCGCAGAAGAAAGCATGGAGGACATAAAAAAAATATTAAAAGGGACGGATATGGTCTTTGTGACTGCCGGCCTGGGAGGAGGCACTGGCACTGGGGGGGCACCTGTTATTGCACAAATAAGCAAAGAAATTGGTGCGCTTACCGTTGCGGTCGTTACCAAACCTTTTTACTTTGAAGCTAAGGCACGGATGAGAAGGGCCGAGGAAGGTTGGGAAGAACTAAAAGAACACGTTGATACCATTATCACAATCCCGAACGACCGACTTCTCTCATTAATGCAAAAAGGCAGTAAACTGATCGACATGATGAAAAAAGCTGATGATGTGCTGCTTCATGCGATTAAGGGTATCACAGACCTTATCAATCTTCCGGGGCATATCAATGTAGATTTTGCCGATCTTCGCACTATAATGCAGCAAGTTGGCCCTGCTATCATGGGAGCTGGAGTTGCTGAAGGAGAAAACCGGGCCATTGAAGCTGCCAAAAGAGCAATTGATAATCCGCTTCTACAGGATATCGGAATCGATGGCGCCCAAGGTGTATTAATCAACATTTCAGCCACAGAGGATTCACTGACTATGACCGAATTCATGGAAGCATCTTCTCTGATTCAGGAAAAAGCCCATGAAAACGCAAACGTAGTGGTTGGCGCTCTTTTCGATGAAACCATGGGGGATGAATTACGGGTTACGGTTATTGCAACGGGCATTACCGATGTTGAGGATGTAGTTTCATCACCGGAAACGATGGTTTCCCTGGTTAATAAAGATCATGAAAAAGATGAAGAAGGTGATGCATCAAGAGATAGGGCAACCAGGAGAGCAAGACGCGGAAGAAGCTCTTTCAGGCGGAATCAATCGCTGCCGAAATTCCTCGATGAAGCTGAGTTGGAAACTCCAACCTATCTGAGGAAGGCAGCTGATTAATATTGATGAACCGATGTATTTTGCTCTACCGTTGTATGGAATTTCTCTG
The DNA here is from genome assembly GCA_947258675.1 of uncultured Desulfobulbaceae bacterium. The sequence continues at coordinate 22,783 of CAMYJP010000047.1, forward strand.
ATTAACAAACCTCTCCTTGACTCTGCCCTTCCTGGACTCCCTATCCCTAAAAATTAAGACAGAACATCCCGACTAAAGGTCTGCAAGGACCACATGCCCAGAAAAAAATCCAGCCTCAAGTCTGCTGCAACATCCCGTCAATATTCACCTGGTACGCAAGTTTACCGTGA